>JAKFXU010000026.1 GCA_021731215.1 Rhodoferax sp. | reverse complement strand
CGTGCCGAACTGCCGGGTACTGGCCAGTTACTGCGTTCCACTGCGCTTGCCGTGCTGATCGCCGCTGGCCTGCTCACCACGACCATCCTGCCGGCCGAATACGGCATCGATCCGACCGGCATTGGCCGCGCACTCGGTCTTGCCCGCATGGGTGAGATCAAGGTGTCGCTGGCATCCGAGGCGAATGCCGCAGAAACCTCGCCCGTCAAGCCTGCTGACGGTGCTGCATCGACCGCCGCCGTCGCCCCCGCAGGCGCAGTGGCCCAGGCCGCGCCCGCTCCTGTGCCAGCCGCCAAAGCATTGGCAGCGACGCAGCAGCACACCATGACCGTCAAACTGGCCCCTGGTCAGGGGGCGGAAGTCAAGCTGGCCATGGGCAAGGATGCACGCGTGCGCTACGAGTGGAGCAGCGTGGGCGGGCCCGTCAACTTCGATACCCATGGCGACCCTGTCAGCGCGCCCAAGGGGTTCTACCACGGCTATGGCAAGGGCAAGAGCGAAACGCGTGACACCGGCACGCTGCAGGCGGCCTTCGATGGCAAGCATGGCTGGTTCTGGCGCAACCGCTCAACGGCCGAGGTGACCATCACGCTGCAGACCAACGGCGACTACGCGAAGATTGAGCGAGTAATTTAAAACTGTGCCGCCCTATTCCATGAAAAGGGTAGGGCGGCAGGTGAGAACTACCCGGCCAGCGCCGCCTTGACCGCCGCCGAGACCTGCGCCATATCGGCCTTGCCGGCCAGTTGCGATTTCACCGCCGCCATCGCCTTGCCCATGTCGCCCGGGCCTGTGAAGCCTGAATCGGTGACGATGGCGCGCACGGCGGCAGCCACTTCGTCGGCGCTGAGGCGCTGCGGCAGATAGGCTTCGAGCACGATCACTTCCGCCGCTTCCTTGTCGGCCAGGTCCAGGCGTGCGGCCTGGGTGAAGGCGGCGATCGAGTCCTTGCGCTGCTTGATCAGTTTGTCGACGATGGCCACCATGGCGATGTCGTCCAGCAGCACCCGCTCATCGACTTCTTTCTGCTTGGCGGCCGCCAGCAGCAGGCGGATGGTGCCCAGGCGAACGCTGTCCTTGGCGCGCATGGCGGATTTCATATCTTCAGTGATCTGGTCTTTGAGTGACATAGTTTCGTTTCCAATTCGATTCGATACGTTGTTGCCCCATCTTGCCGTGCTAAAGCACTGTCTGCGACGGTGCGCCTAGTCTCGCACCGAATTGGCAACGAAACAGGATTTTAGTTTGCGCCAAAAAAACACATAAAAAAAGCCCGCCTGAGCGTCCCCGGCGAGCTTATTCTGAGGCCTTGAGAGCCTTGCAAGAGGTACTGGATCAGTACATCTTCTTGGGCAGCTGCATGGCGCGGATGCGCTTGTAGTTGCGCTTGACGGCGGCAGCCTTCTTGCGCTTGCGCTCGGCAGTGGGTTTTTCGTAGAACTCGCGGGCGCGCAAGTCAGTCAAAAGGCCCAATTTCTCGATGGTGCGCTTGAAGCGGCGCAGTGCCACGTCAAAGGGTTCGTTCTCTTTGATACGGATCGTTGTCATTGCGTAATGTTGTCCAAAATATGCAGACTTCAGCCAAAGGAAGATCGGGCCACTTGACGAATATCGTGCGAGGTCCCCGCTAAAAAATTGATCAGGCAGCGGGGGTTTGCCAGCAAAGCCATGGATTATAGCGGTGTTGTGAGCAAATTCAATGCGCGCCGGGCAAGTGGCGCAGCAGTTTGGCCGCCAGCGCCTGCGCGCAGGCATGGCCGCTGGCCCAGGCCCACTGGAAGTTGTAGCCGCCCAGCCAGCCGGTGACGTCCACCACCTCGCCAATGAAATACAGGCCGGGCTGCTTTGACTCCATGGTTTGCGAGGACAGATCACGGGTGTCGACGCCGCCGGCGGTGACCTCGGCTTTTTTGTAACCTTCGCTGCCGCTGGGGTTGAGCTCCCAGCGTGCGAAGCGTTCAGCCAGCGCGGCCAGGGCCCGGTCGGGGACCTCGTTGACCGGGCGCTGCCAGTTGTGGCCCAGCAGCGCTCCCTGTGCGACCCAGGCATCGGCCAGGCGCGCTGGCACCAGCGCGGCCAGCTCATTGGCAATCAGTTTGCGGGAACTGGCTTTGGCATGGGCCAGCGCCTGGTGCACATCGGCATGGGGCGCCAGATTGAGTCGAATCGGGCTACCCGCCTGCCAGAAGCTGGAAATTTGCAGCACCGCCGGCCCGCTCAGGCCGCGGTGGGTGAACAGCAGGTCTTCCAGAAAGCTAACTTTTTCTTTTTTGCTGCCGGTTTCGATGCTGACCGGCAGCGACAGGCCCGCCAACTGGGCATAGGGCGCCCAGGCGGCGGCATCAAAGGTCAGGGGCACCAGGGCCGCTCGGGGTTCGACCAGGCGCAGCCCGAACTGGCGCGCGATGCGGTAGCCAAAATCGGTGGCGCCGATCTTGGGGATCGACAAGCCGCCGGTTGCAATGACCACCGAACGGGCCCGGATGAGCCCATTTGAGCTGTCGATTTCATAGCTGTCTGCGCCCGTTGCAGCGGGGCTGGAGGCGGTAAACCTGATATGTTTGACGCTGCAGGGCTGCCAGCGGGTGACCCGGCCCCGGTCACACTCGGCCAGCAGCATGTTGATGATGTCTTCGGCGGAGCGGTCACAAAAAAGCTGGCCCTTGTGCTTTTCGTGGAAGGCGATGCCGTGGCCCTGCAGCAGCAGGGTGAAATCGCGCGGCGTGTAGCGCGACAGCGCTGAGCGGCAGAAATTGGGGTTGCCGCCCAGAAAATTGGCGGCCGAGGTGTCCCGGTTGGTGAAGTTGCAGCGTCCGCCGCCCGAGATCCGGATTTTCTCGGCCACTTTGTCACTGTGGTCGAGCAGCAGCACCTTGAGCCCGCGCTGGCCGGCAATGCCGGCACAAAATAATCCGGCCGCGCCGGCTCCGATAACGACAACGTCAAATGAATCCATGGCCCGCAGTGTAGAGGTCGCCACGGCGCAGGCCGGCAAGGCAGCGACGCCGCTTTAGCGGAATACCAACACCGGAATTTTCGAGTGGGTCAAGACTTTGGTGGTTTCACTGCCCATCAACAGGGCCCGCATGCCGCGTCGGCCGTGCGAGGCCTGGAAGATTACGTCGCAGCCACGTTCTTGTGCGGTTCTGACGATTTCCTCGTAGGGGTGTTCTCCGCTGCAGTGCACCAGCTCGCACTCGACACCGGCTTTGTCAGCAGTTTCCTTGACGACATTGAGGATGCGCGTGGCCAGGTCTTTGGCACTGGCGTCGTACTTTTCCGAGTCATTCAGAACCTGTACCGACTCGACCGCCATGATGTGAAAAGGCGCCGTCACTGTCAGGCTGGTGATCTTGGCATTGATTTCCTTGGCAAAGCGGACCCCATTTTCAACGGCAAGCGCCGAAATCGCAGAGCCATCCGTCGGGATCAGAATATGTTTAAACATGACATCTCTTTCATCTACAAATGTGGAGAGGTCTCCAATATAGAGCTCACAGCCCCGTTGCGACGGCCAGTTGCAGAATATTTTTAACCTGCAAGGCAATCGGGTGCAGCACTGGCTGCCACAGCGCAGCGATCTCCATGGCTTGGGCGCAGGTGATCTTCGGCCCACTGAACGCAGCACCGGACAGAGACGGCTTGATCAACCCTGCAACGCCCAGAAACGGCCAAAGGCCGGCGCATCGGGTGGCCACTGCGATGCCTGCGCCACCTGGCGCACGCCCTGCGCCAGCAGGCTTGCCGCGCGAATCACACCGGCATGGGTGACCCAGACCGTTTCAAGCCCGCGCGCTTGCGTCTCGTCCCAGACCGCGGCCACCCGCTGCATCAACTCCGACACGCTGTCACGCCCGCCAAAGCGATGCGCGTCAAAGTCAGCGGTCCAACGGTCAAAGGCGTCGGGCGGGATGGCGTCCCAGCGTTGGCCTTCCCAACAGCCAAAGTCCATCTCCCGCAGTCGCGCGTCGGTTGTTCCCGCCAAATCGGGCCGCAGCCCCTGTAAACAGTGGACCAGGCGTTCACATCTTTGCAGCGGTGAGGAGACCAGCAAAACACCTGGCGGCAACACTTGCGCCAGGGCCTGGGCGGCTTGCAGCGTTGCCTGCGCATCGGCCGCGACATCGGTGGCGCCGTAGCAAGTGCCGGGCGCGATCAGGGGTTGCGCATGGCGCGCCAGCCATAGCTTCATGTTTCAATCCACGCCCCTTAAGGGACGAATTTGGAAGAGATTACCCCTCTCCCAAACGAATTTTATCCCCCTGAAGGGGGAGGTTTCAAACCGGCGTTGGTTTTAGATGAACGCTGCGCCATCAGGCTTTGGGGCCAAGCAACACCGGCCCGGTCTCACCAAGAGACGGCCAGACCCAGGTAAAACGCCAGCTCACAGGCCTGCTGGGTGGTGCCCAGGCAGTCGCCGGTAAAGCCCTGCAGCCGTTTCCAGAACCAGCGCCACATCATCAAGAACGCCACGCCCGAGGCAGCCAGCGCCGTGAGCAGTGCCTGCAGCAGTGCCATTGGGTCTTTCCCGATGGCGACCCCATCAAGCGCTGATTGCGCATACACCACCAGGGCCAGCGCCATCAAACACCACATCAGGGCAAGCAAGACATTGGCGCCACTGATCTGGTCCGCCAGCGGCTTGGACTTGGAGCCGGCGGCATCGCCCACATGCGGCATGAGACGGATCAAGAGCAGCGGCCAGGTGCGCGACACCACATGTGCCAAAAACAAGGCAGTGCACAGCAGCGCACTGCTGACCGAACCCAACAGCGCCAGCAGGGACACTTTGGCCAGCAGCGCCAGCACCAGCGCGATGGCGCCAAAAGCGCCGACGCGCGAGTCCTTCATGATGAGCAGGGCGCGCTCGCGCTCCGGGCTTCCGCCCAGGCCGTCGGCGACATCGGCCAGCCCGTCTTCATGGAAGGCGCCGGTGAGCCAGACCCCGAACGCCGTGCCCCACACCGCCGCCACCAAGGGCGCAAAACCACCACTAGGCAGCGCCGCCAGCAACAGCGCCGTGAAGGCCGCCACCAAAGCGCCGACCAGCACACCGACGCCCGGAAAATGCCCGGCGCTGGCACGCAGCATGGCCG
>JAKFXU010000112.1 GCA_021731215.1 Rhodoferax sp. | reverse complement strand
CGCCGCCAAGCAGGCCAGCCAAGCCGGCCCATAAAGGCGCCTGCGCGATCCAGAGCGTGGCAAATGGCAGTGCCGCCAGCAACTGCAGGTAGGCGAGCAGGGCCGCAATGGCCCAGGCCGCCACGTACCACAGCGGTGCCAGCACCAGCCCCAGCATGGCCAGCGGCGTGATCAGCAGCGTGACCCACGGAATCGCCAGTGCATTGGCCAGCAGACCCACCAGCGAGACCTGGCCAAACAGCAGCAGGATGAGCGGCGTCAAGGCCAGGGTGATCACCCATTGCTGCCGGAACATGGCCCCCACGCTTGCCACTGCGTGTGCTGCGCTGCCCCCCGAGGGGGCCGTGCCTTGCTTGGGGCGGCCCGGCGCGGCGGCGCCCACCACGCTGGCCGCAACCTGCGCTGCGCCGGTCGTTGTGGCCGGTCGCGCTCTTGAATCCGAAGCAAACAGCACGCCCACCGCGACAAAGCTCAACCAGAAGCCGGGCTGCAGCAGGGCCCAGGGGTCGATCGCCACCACCACGGCACCGGCCAGCAGCCACACGTGCGGCCAGGGCCAGCGCTTGCCTGACAGACGCAGCAGAGCGACGGCGCCCAGCATCAGCACCGTGCGCTGCGCCGGCACGCCCCAGCCACTGAAAAGGGCATAGGCGCCGGCCAAAAGCACGCCGCCCACCAGGGCCGCGCTGGGGGCCGCCAGCCAAAGGCACAGCCGTTCCGAGCGGCGCCACAACCAGCCCACGGCGAGAGCCGCGAGCCAGGCGAACATGGTGACGTGCAAGCCCGATATGGACATCAGATGGGCGACCCCGGTGGCCCGAAAAACATCCCAATCGGAGCGCTCGATGGCGTTCTGGTCGCCCACCACCAGGGCGGCAAGCAGGCCTGCGTACTGGCGCTCGGCGACGCGCTCGTCAATCAGCTCACGCACCTGCTGGCGCGCGCGCTCCACCGGGTGCCTGCCGGTTTGCTTCAGGCGCTGCGGCGCCGGGTCTTTGGCGCCGGTGCGCACATAGCCGCTGGCCTGCAAGCCCTGCTCCCAGAGCCAAAGCTCGTAGTCAAAGCCATGCGGGTTGCGCGCACCATGTGGCGCTTTCAGGCGCACCGTCATCTGCCAACGCTCGCCAGCCACGATCGGCGCGAACTGGCGCACCGGTTCATCGCCCCCGCTGGCGTCAGCATGGCCTACAAAAACGCCCGAATACCAGGCCAGGTAGATGCTGGGCGGCAAGCGCACCGCCTGGTCCAGCACGTGCGCCGACTCCACATCGAAGCGAAAGCGCAAACCGGTCTCGTTGCGCTGCGCCATGGCGGCGACGACACCGGTCACCGCCAGGTCGCGCCCCTCCAACCCAGGGTCGAGCGCGTGGTTCAAAAAAACGCCGGCGCGCAGCCCGGTCAAACCGAAGGCCAGCAGGCCAAAGGCCAAGGTGGCGAGCACGAGGCGCCAAGGCGTTGCGATTGATTGATGGGCTGCCAACGCGCCTGGCACCAGGCCCAGCAGCAACAAACAGCCATAAATAGGCCAGGCCAACAGCGCCACCTGCTGCAGTTGCAAGGCAGTGCCCAGCACAAAGCCCAACAGCGCCGGAAAAATCAGCCGGGCCGTTGCGGCACTGAGGTGTGAGGCGCTGGACATGGGCCCATGCTACCGCGCCCGCCCTACAGCATGCTGCGCCCCGGCGCCTGGAGCGTCCAGTCAATCGGGTCTTGCTGCAGCACCATGTCAATGTCAAGGCCCAGTACCTCACCGACCGAGCCCGGAAACGTCACCGCCAGGTCCTTGTCCGACAGGCCGGCCTCTTTGGCGCGGGCGCGCCAGCTGGCCAGGTGAATAACGCCGGCCAGCGGTTCATAGGCTTTGTGTTCGAAGGGCGCGTACTGATACTCCAGCGCCTCCACAATGGGCTGCGGAAAATGCCACTGGCTGGCAAATCCGGCGCCGACCTGGGCATAGCAATAGCCAAAATGCCGAAATTCGGCCCGGGCGCGGCGCAGATCCAGCGGGGGCACTTCACGGTCGAGCGCGGCCACTTCTTCGGGCATGCCCATGTGCATGGCAAGTTCGCCCACCGCATGGATCAGGCCGCAGGTAAAGGCCGCCTGCTGGTTCAGCCGCACCACGCCCGCCAGCGAACGCGACAGCTTGGCCACGTTCAGGCTGTAGCCCCAGAACTGCTGCAGATTGATGCCCGGTACCGCCCTGAAAGAGACGCTTGAGGCCGCCGCCGCCGCCATCACCCAGACATGGCTCAAGCCCAGAAGCGCCAGCGATTCGGTGACGCTGTTGATCTTGCCCGACAGCTTGTAAAACTCCGAGTTCGACAACTGCAGCAGGCGCGTCGTCAAGGCCGGATCGGTGCTGATCAGTTGGGTGATCTTTTTCAGATCGGGCTCATCGCGCTCGAGCTCGCTGAGCAAGAGCGCCACCACCCTGGGAATGCTGGGCAGGACAAACTGTGACGCCAGCAAGGCCTTCAGTTCCATGACAACACCCCTGCGTTAACTAATGCCATTGATCGATGAAGCAGACCGTCCCATTATGAATCAGCGCCCTGCGCCCTTGAGCTTGGCAAAGGCGGAAGACATGGCGGTCGATTGCAGCGTGGTCGATGGCGCTGCGCCGCCCGGCCCGGCGGGTCTGAGGCGCTGGTGATTGGCAACGCCCTGAAAACGATTGTCGCCCGCGCCGTCGCGCCGGGCCGCTGGCGCGCCCAGCTTCATGGTCAGCGCAATGCGTTTGCGCGCGACGTCGACCTCGACCACCTGCACCTTGACGATGTCGCCGGTCTTGACGATCTCGCGCGCGTCGGTGACAAACCTGTGGCTCAACTGGCTGACGTGCACCAGACCATCCTGGTGCACGCCCAGATCGACGAAGGCGCCAAAGGCCGCCACGTTGCTGACCGTGCCTTCCAGCACCATGCCCTCTTTCAGGTCTTTGATGTCTTCCACGCCGTCGTTGAAGCGCGCCACCTTGAAGTCCGGGCGCGGGTCGCGGCCGGGTTTTTCCAGCTCGCCCAGAATGTCCTTGACGGTGATCACACCAAACTGCGCATTGGCAAACAGCTCGGGCCTGAGGGTCTTGAGCAGGTCGGCCCGACCCATCAGCTCGGCCACCGGTTTGCCCGTGTGCGTCATGATTTTTTCGACCACCGGATAGGTCTCGGGGTGCACGCCGGTCATGTCCAGCGGGTTGTCGCCGCCGCGAATGCGCAGGAAACCGGCACTTTGCTCAAAGGTCTTGGCGCCCAGTCCGGTCACCTGCATCAACTGCTGGCGGTTGTTGAAGGCGCCGTTGGCTTCGCGCCAGCGCACCACCGCCTTGGCCACGCTGGCGGAGAGGCCCGACACGCGCGACAGCAGCGGCACACTGGCGGTATTGAGGTCCACGCCGACCGAGTTCACGCAGTCTTCCACCACCGCTTCCAGCGTCTTGGCCAGCTCGCTCTGGTTGACGTCGTGCTGGTACTGGCCGACGCCAATCGATTTGGGGTCGATCTTGACCAGTTCGGCCAGCGGGTCCTGCAGACGCCGCGCAATGCTGGCGGCACCACGCAGGCTGACATCCACATCCGGCATTTCCTGCGAGGCGAATTCGCTGGCGGAATAGACCGAGGCGCCGGCTTCGCTCACCACCACTTTTTCAACCACGCGTTCGGAGACCTTGGCCAATAATTTGATCAGGTCGGCCGCCAGTTTGTCGGTCTCGCGGCTGGCGGTGCCGTTGCCAATGGCGATCAGGTTGACGCCGTGCTTCTGGCACAGCTTGCCCAATGTGTGCAGCGAGCCTTCCCAGTCTTTGCGCGGTTCGTGCGGGAACACGGTGGCGGTTTCCACCAGCTTGCCGGTGGCATCGACCACCGCCACTTTGACGCCGGTGCGAATGCCGGGGTCCAGCCCCAGCACCACGCGCGGCCCGGCCGGTGCGGCCAGCAGCAGGTCACGCAGATTGTCGGCAAACACCTTGATCGCCACCTTCTCGGCCTCTTCGCGCAGGCGGGTAAACAAGTCGCGCTCGGTCGACAGGCTGAGCTTGACGCGCCAGGTCCAGGCCACGCATTTGCGGATCAAATCGTCGGCGGCGCGGCCCTGGTGGCGCCAGCCCAAGGCGAGCGCGATGCGCGCTTCCGCCAGCGACACCACCGCAGTCGCTCTGGGCTTGATAGCGGTTGGCGAGCCTGCCATGGGGGCGGCAGGCACAGCGGGCTGCGGCAGCACCAGCCTGGCGTCCAGAATCTCCAGCCCACGCCCGCGAAACACCGCCAGCGCGCGGTGCGAGGGTACGCGGCCAATCGGCTCGTCGTAATCAAAATAATCCCGAAACTTGGCCACCTCGGCGTGGTTCTCGTCCTTGCCGTCCATCAGTTGGCTCTGGAACAGGCCCTCAGTCCACAACCACTCGCGCAGGTCTTGTACCAGCGTCGGGCTTTCAGCCCAGCGCTCGCTCAGGAGGTCGCGCACACCGTCCAGCACCGCCGCCACGGTGGAGAAATCGGGCTGTTTGTCCTCGCCCTCCAGCACCGGGCGCATGGCAATCACATAGGCCAGCGCCTCGTCGGCCGGCACCAGCGCCGGGTTGGCCAACAGCGCGTCGGCCAGCGGCTCCAGCCCGGCTTCGCGCGCCAGTTGCCCCTTGGTGCGCCGCTTCAATTTGAACGGCAGGTACAGGTCTTCGAGCGCCTGCTTGGTCGCTGCAGCCTCCAGCGCAGCCAGCAGCGCGGGCGTCATCTTGCCCTGCTCCTCGATGTTTTTGATCACGCTCTGCAGGCGGTCGCGCAACTCGCGCAGATAGCTCAGCCGGGCCTCCAGCTCGCGCAACTCGATGTCGTCGAGCCCACCGGTCACTTCCTTGCGGTAGCGCGCGATGAAGGGCACAGTGGCGCCGCCGTCGAGCAGTTCCACGGCGGCCTGCACCTGCTTGTTCTGAACCCGGATTTCCTGCGCGATTTGCGCGATGATTTTCTGCATGACTGTAAGTGTGATCGAGCTGGTGTCGAGAAAAAACGGAGCAACGAAGGGCGCGAGTTTGCCACAGGCACCTAAGCTTGATCCCCCGCTGCCTGCAAGGCAAACTCGCGCCACCCGGTCACGTCGCAGCCCTGGCG
>JAKFXU010000113.1 GCA_021731215.1 Rhodoferax sp. | reverse complement strand
AAGGCGTAGCTCTGGAACACCATGGCCAGGTCGCGCTTGCTGGAGGGCAGATCGGTGATGTCGCGGCCATCGAGCTGCAGTGAGCCGCTGTTGATGTTTTCCAGACCGGCAATCAGGCGCAACAGCGTGGACTTGCCGCAGCCCGAGGGGCCGACGAAGACAACGAATTCACCTTGTTGGATGTCAAGGTCAATGCCTTTGATGACGCGGTGCTGGCCGAACAGTTTCTCGACGCCTTGCAGTTGAAGGTATGCCATTGGATTGCTCCTCACTTTTTATATACAAACGGTTGAGTGCAACTGCCCCCAACCAGGGGTGCCGCGGAACCGGCTTTGCCGGGCCGCTGGCGCCGCCCCCTGCAAGGGGGAAAGCGGCCACACGCAGTGGGCAAGCCGGGGTGTGTTCATCATTTCACTGCGCCAAAGGTCAGGCCTTGCACCAGTTGTTTCTGGCTGAACCAGCCGAACACCACGATCGGTGCAATTGCCATGAATGACGCGGCCGACAGCTTGGCCCAGAACAGGCCCTCCGGACTGGAATACGAGGCGATCAGCGTGGCCAGCGTGCCGGCCTTGGCGGCGCTCAGATTGAGCGACCAGAAGGCTTCGTTCCAGCTCAGCACCAGGCACAACAGGCCGGTGGAGGCCAGGCCGCCCAGGGTCAGGGGCAGCAGCACGTAGCGGAACTCCTGCCACAGCGTGGCGCCGTCCATGCGCGCGGCTTCCAGAATCTCGTGCGGAATGTCTTTCAGGTACGAGTACAGCATCCACACCATGATCGGCAGGTTGCTCATGGTGAACACGATCACCAGCGCCGTGCGCGAGTCCAGCAAGCCGGTGGTCTGCGCCAGCACGTAGATCGGCACCAGGGCGCCCACCGCCGGCATCATCTTGGTGGAGAGCATCCACATCAAAATGTCCTTGGTGTACTTGCCCTTGAAGAAGACCATCGAATAGGCCGCCGGAAACGCCAGCACCAGGCCCAGCACGGTGGAGAGCACGCTGGTGATCAGCGAGTTTTTGGCGTAAAGCAGATAGTCGCTGCGCTCTTGCACGATGCTGAAGTTCTCCAGCGTGGGCGTGAATAAAAGCAGCGGTGGCACCGAGATCGCCTGCAGCTCGGTCTTGAAGGCGGTGAGCACCAGCCAGCCCAGCGGAAAAAACAGCAGCAGGGTCACGCCCCAGGCGGTTAGCGTGCGCAGGCCGTAGATCAGCAGATTTGTTTTGGAAGCGGTCATGGGAGGCTCACTTGTCGAGGTTCTTGCCGACCATGCGGATCAGGAAAATGGCGGCGATGTTGGCCAGCACCACCGCAAACAGCGCTCCGGCCGAAGCCACGCCAGCGTCGAAGTTCAGCAGCGCCTGTTTGAAAATCAGGAACGCCACGTTGGTGCTGGCGTCGCCCGGTCCGCCGCTGGTGGTGGTGTAGATTTCAGCGAACACGCTGAGCAGGAAAATCATCTCTATCATCACCACCACGGCCACCGAACGGGACAGGTGTGGCAGGTAGAGGTAGCGCAGTTGCTGCAGGTAGTTGGCGCCGTCCATGCGCGAGGCCTCCAGTTGCTCGCGGTCCATGCTTTGCAGCGCGGTGATGAAAATCAGGGTGGCAAACGGCAGCCACTGCCAGGCCACGATCAGGGTCACGCTCCACAGCGGCCAGTCGGTCAGCCAGTCCACGGGGGTGGCGCCAAAGAAAATCCAGACCTGTGCCAGCACCCCGTAAATCGGGTTCATCATCATGTGTTTCCACAGCAGGGCATTGACGGTGGGCATGACGAAAAAAGGGGAGATCAGCAGGATGCGCACCAGTCCCCGGCCCGGAAACGGATTGTCAATCAACAGCGCCAGCAAGATGCCGCCGATCACGGTGATCAGAATCACGCTGCCCACCAGCAGCAGGGTGTTGATCACGGCGGCGCCGAATGAGGGGTCGGTTACAAAGTATTCAAAGTTTTCCAGGCCGATGAAACCGGTCTGATCGGGCTGCATCAGGTTGTAGCGGATGAGCGAAAAATAAATCGTCATCACCAGCGGCACGATCATCCACAGGAAAAGCGTGAGCACCGCCGGAGTCAGCAGGACGCGGGGCAGGAAGCGGTTCATGGGCGTGACTTCTTGATTGAGAACATACAAAATGCGCAGCAGCCGATGGGCCGCCGCGCACTGTCCGGAGAGGCCGGCTGGCGGCTTCTCTTGAGCGGTTTACTTGTAGTAGCCGGCCTTCTTCATTTCACGTTCAGCGGCCACTTGCGAGGCCTTCAAGGCGGCGTCAACGCTCGATTTACCCGCCAGGGCCGCGCTCATCTGCTGACCCACCGTGGTGCCAATCGCCTGGAACTCGGGGATGGCGGCAAACTGCACGCCCACATACGGGCTCTTGGGCAGGGTGCTGTCAGCCGGGTTGGCGCTGTCGATCGCCATCTTTTCGGCGGCGGCAAACTTGGCCACTTTCAGAAACTCCGCATTGGCGTAGGTGCTCTTGCGGGTGCCGGTGGGAATGTTGCCCCAGCCGACTTCCTTGCCGATCAGGTTGATGTATTCCTTGCTGGTGGCCCAGGTCACGAA
The DNA here is from genome assembly GCA_021731215.1 of Rhodoferax sp. Classification (GTDB taxonomy): domain Bacteria; phylum Pseudomonadota; class Gammaproteobacteria; order Burkholderiales; family Burkholderiaceae_C; genus Rhodoferax. The sequence goes on along the minus strand of JAKFXU010000113.1, from coordinate 2,542 downwards.
CTTGGTGGCGGCTTCCACTTTTTGTGAACCGGCCGGAATGGCCAGTGCCCAGGCCCACAGCCAGTTGGCGCCCTTGGGCGTGACAGCCGTGGGGGCCTGTGCAAATGCGACCTTGTCAGCCACCTTGGACTGCTTGGGGTCGGTGATGAAGGAGGCCGCAATCGTGGCGTCAATCCACATGCCGCACTTGCCTTCGTTGTACAGTGCCAGGATTTCGTTAAAGCTGTTGGCCGATGAGCCGGGCGGGCCGTATTTTTTCAGCAGGTCGACATAAAAGTTGATCGAGTCTTTCCAGGGTTTGCTTTCGAGTTGCGGCTTCCAGTTCATGTCAAACCACTGGCCGCCGTGAGTGTTGACCAGCGTGCTCAGGAACGCCATGTTGTCACCCCAGCCCGGCTTGCCGCGCAGGCAAATGCCATAGACGCCGTTTTTCGGGTCGTGAATCTTGGCCGCCAGGTCTTTGACCTCGGTCCAGGTCGGGCGCTCGCTGACTTTGACGCCGGCCTTGTCGGCCAGGTCCTTGCGGTACATCAGCATCGAGCTTTCGCCGTAGAACGGCGCGGCAAACAGTTTGCCGTCCACCGACAAGCCGTTGCGCATGGCCGGCAGCAGGTCGTCCACATCGTAAGCCGCCGAGGTTTTCAGTTCGGTCAGCCAGCCCTTTTTGCCCCAGATCGGGGTTTCGTACATGCCGATGGTCATGACGTCGAACTGGCCGCCTTTGGTGGCGATGTCGGTGGTCAGGCGTTGGCGCAGCACGCCTTCTTCGAGCGTGACCCACTTGAGCTTGATGTCCGGGTTGGCGGCTTCAAAAGTCTTGCTGTGTTTCTGCATTTCGATCATGTGACCGTTGTTCACGGTGGCAATCACGAGTTCGGTCGCAGCCTGGGATGCGCTGCAGAACGCCGCAGCCAAGGCGGCCAAGGCAATACGGGATTTCAGTTTCATGTAGATGTCTCCTTGATAGTTGAGGTGAAGTTCGCCGCCGGAAATGGGTCTCAGGGACGTATTCACAAGTTCAACGATACCGATCTTTCCAACAGGATTTGGTACGAAAAGTGCTGAAATGCATATTTTTTTGCACTTAACATATAGGATAAACACCTATTTTTGTAAATTAAGTACGCTTGATAGTGGGAGGACGGTCCATCGACCATGCGGCGATTTGATCAGGCGCCGCGCTCCTGCGCCCGGCCCGGGGAACTCGTTTTACGCCTGAACTTACAGCGCCTTGCGCAATACCATCGAGGGCCAGAGGCTGCTTTTCCACAAATTTTGGGTCACCTCATCCTGATGCAGCAAGAGCGTATTGAGCAAGGGCGCCAGCAGGGTCGAATCTGGATCGGCCAACAACACATAGCGCGCCTCCTGGTCGGCAATCTCTTCATCGAGTCGACCGGTCCAATCCAGCTCACACAAGGTTTCCAACACTGGCTCCAGTTGCAGCGTGTCAATCCACAGCAAACGCGAGAGTTGCTCCATGCTCAATCCCTTCTGCGGGGCAGCACGCACACGATCGAGCTGCTGCAGCGTCTCTAGCGCCAACTGAAACTGCAAGCCGTGCGTTCTGACCCGGTGCTGCACGCCGGCGAGCAGGCTGGGCAGGTAGGCCGCAATCACCGCGCCCAACAACACAATCACCCAGGCCAGGTAAATCCAGATCAGCAGAATCGGCACGGTGGCAAAGGCGCCGTAGACCACGGAATAGGTCGGCACCATGCCCAGGTACAGCGCCAACAGCTTCTTGGCCAGCTCAAGTCCAGCCGCCACAAACAGGCCGCCAATCCAGGCGTGCCTCCATTTCACCTGGGTATTGGGTACATAGTGGTAAAGGGCGGCCATGCTGGCGGCGATCAGACCAAATTGCAGTACATCGAGCAGCAGTCGCACCCCGCCCGGCATCACGCCCACCACGCCTTTGGACGCAGAGAGGACGTAGGAGGTGATGCTCAGGCTGATGCCCAGCAACAGCGGCCCCAGCGTGATGGCGGCCCAGTACACCAACACCCGCTGCCCGAACGGGCGCGGCTGGCGCACCCGCCAGATGCCGTTGAGCGTGCGGTCGATGGTCAGAATCAGGGCCAGCGCGGTGATCAGCAAAATAACCACGCCAGCCACCCCCAGCTTGTTGGCCTGGCCGGCAAACTGGGTCAGGTAGCCCAGCACCTGGCGCGCGATATTGTCGGGAATCAGGCTTTCCAGCAGCCACTGCTGCAACACATTCTGAAACTTGGCAAACATCGGGAAGGCCGTGAAAACGGCCAGCGCCACGGTGATGAAGGGCACCAGGGCAATGGTGGTGGTAAAGGTCAGGCTGCTGGCGGTCAGGCCCAGGCGGTCTTCCCGAAAACGCTCGCGCAGGGTGTGCGCGGTGCTCTGCCACGGAAAGTGCGACAGGCTCGTGCCCAGCTCTTCGAGACGCTCGGCCAAGCGCGGCGGCGGGGTGGGTGGCAAACTCATGGCCGCTATGATGCCATCCCAATGAGCCCGTCAAATATCCTTGAGAAAAATTCCGTCCCCCCGCTGGTCGCCAGCCAACGCG
>JAKFXU010000114.1 GCA_021731215.1 Rhodoferax sp. | reverse complement strand
GTCCGACAGCGGGTGCTGGTGCGTCAGGCGCGCCTGCGCCAGCGCCAGCCGCTCGAACGCGGCGTCACGGCCCAGCGTGGCCAGCACCGCGGGCAGGTTGCGCATCAGCGCGCCGTTGCCGGCATCGCCCGGGTTGAAGGGACCGGCCAGCGTGCCCTCAAACAGAAAGCGCTGGATGCCGCGGCGGCAGGTGTTGCCGCAGTCCACCGGCTTGGCGCGCCACCATTGCACATAGGCGTCGCCGATGCGCTGCGTCAAGGCGTCGTCGCCATTGGCATGGCCGCGCAGCGCGTGCGCGCCGCCTTGCAGCAGCGCGCCGCCGAGCGCCAGGCTCATGCTGGTGTCGTCGGTGACCTGGCCGCGCGCGAGTTTCAGCCAGCCGCCGCCGATGATCTCGCGGTGCACGCCGTACTGGGCCGCAATCTCGCGCGGGCGCATGAACTCCACCGTGGCGCCCAGCGCGTCGCCGATCGCCAGCCCGAGGTAGGCGCCCAGCGCCTTGTCGAACAGCTCACGCATAACGGGCCGTCACTTCATAGTCGCCGCCGAGCGCGAGCACCTCCTGCTCGCCCTGCAGCACCTGTCCCGGCAACAGGCCGGGGAACACCAGCACCTTGCAGGCCGGCACCTGCAGCTCGAAGACCCAGTCGCCGAAGCAGGCCGCATCGTCGCGCGACAGGCTGAAGGAGGCGAGGTTGTTCAGGCGCACCGTGCAGTGCCGCTTGAGCAGGCTGCCCGCGATCACCTGTTCCTCGCAGCGCGTGCTGCCGCGCCACAGCCGCAGGTGGCTTGGCGGCGTCGCGCTGCCGGCTGGCGGAAAACGCTGCAACGCCCATTGGCAGAATTCGTACAGCAAGTCCAGTTGCTGGTGAATATTGTTGTTGTGGTAGCGGCTGGCGGTCTTTTCCTCCAGGTAGGCGACCCAGGCCGGCGACGGAAAGCGCGCCAGCGGCGCCTTGTGAAAGCTCGGCACCAGGCCGAAGCGGCTCTCCACCCAGCCCTTGAGGACGGCGCCGGCCGCGCCATTGGCGTCCATGCCCCAGCCCTGCAGCAACTTGCGCCAACTGCTGCGCCAGCGCCGTTGCTCGGCCACGCCCAGGTCGCCCAGCTCGTGTGGCTCGGGCTTGCGCAGGCCGAAGGCGATGGCGAGGTAGTGGACGAACATCTCGCGCGCCTCGTTCAGGCTCTGGCTGCGCGCCAGCAGCGCGAACAGGCCCGCATGGGCCTCGCAGGTGCCGGCAATGGCCAGGCGCCGCGGGCGGGCGTTGAACGTGAGGCTGGCCAGCACCGGGGCCGGCACGCCGACCAGATTGGTGCTGTACCAGCGGTGGGGCTGGTCAAGTTCATCATCGTTCGCCACGGCCCGCAGACCAAAGCCTCAGACCGGTCGATTCTCGTTGGGGTTGCGCACGGGACCCATCAGCGTGAGACCCTCGGCGTAGGTGATGGTGTCGAAGGTGATGTCGTACTTGAGCGCGGCGTCGGCCACGGCATCGAGCTTGCCGGCGGTGTCTTTCTTCTTCAGGTCGTTCTTCTCAAGGTAGAACAGGTCGAGCAACTCGTTGTAGACCGTGGACTCATCGATCGGCAACACGTAGAACATGGCGCCTTTGTACGGCACCTGGTACTTCCTGGACAGGTCGATGTTGTTGCAGAACAGGAAGTATTTGCCCCCCGCGCTGAGCGTGTCGCCCAGCACCTCGGCCACGTCTTTCAGGTACTCGAAGCTCAACAGGTAGCCGGCAAAGAACGGCAGGTGTTTGTCCCCGGCGCTGGCAATGGCCATGGCCTGGCCACACAGCAGCTCCGGCGGGCGCGCTTCGTCGGCCAGCTTGGGGGCAAAACGCAGTGCCAGTTCGCCGCGAAAGCCGAAGCGCCCGGGCTTGGCGGTGGGCGCCTTGAGCAGGGGGTTGAGCAGGCGCCCCTCGGTTTCGAGTCGGGCGAACGCGGTGTCGTCGATCTCTTTGCGGGTCAGTGTGGCAGTCATGAAGATTCCTTCGTAGTGGTGGAAAGGGTTGCGATGGGTGAGGGCGGCGGCGGGTTCATGCTCTCTCTATCAGCAATGACCGTACCAGGCAGGAGCCGGCTCCGCTGTCCTGCAAACCCGACACAAACCGGTCCTGCGGGCGGTCGATCCCCGATTTTTTGCGACACGCTGTGCCATTTTGTCGGGAAGCGGACAAAGTGCGAAAACCCGCCAGGAAGCCGCTCCTGAACATCGTTTTCCCTCGGGGAAGCGGGAAATTCCAGCGCAGTTCCGACAGCGACAAAAGCATGGCACGGAAGCTGCAATGGTGAAGCTGCGCGGACACCCGTCCGGCCGACGTGAACCTAAATAAAGAAGACCAACAGGCACGAAAGCTGACACAAGTCGCGGCAACGCAACCTTGGTTCTTAACTTTCTCTTAATTGGAGTACTGCAATGGCTAAACTTCGGCAAATTGCCTTCTACGGCAAAGGTGGCATCGGCAAATCGACCACCTCGCAAAACACCCTGGCCGCGCTCAGCGACCTGGGCCAGAAAATCCTGATCGTCGGCTGCGACCCCAAGGCCGACTCGACGCGCCTGATCCTGCACGCCAAGGCCCAGGACACCATCCTGTCGCTGGCCGCGGAAGCCGGCTCGGTGGAGGACCTGGAGCTCGAAGACGTGATGAAAATTGGTTACAAGGACATCCGATGCGTCGAGTCCGGTGGCCCCGAGCCAGGAGTCGGCTGCGCTGGCCGCGGCGTCATCACCTCGATCAACTTCCTGGAAGAAAACGGCGCCTATGACGGCGTGGACTATGTCTCCTACGACGTGCTCGGCGACGTGGTATGCGGCGGTTTCGCCATGCCCATCCGCGAGAACAAGGCGCAAGAGATCTACATCGTCATGTCCGGCGAAATGATGGCCATGTACGCCGCCAACAACATCTCCAAGGGCATTCTGAAATACGCCAACTCCGGTGGCGTGCGTCTGGGTGGCCTGGTCTGCAACGAGCGCCAGACCGACAAGGAACTGGAACTGGCCGACGCGCTGGCGGGCATGCTGGGTACCAAGCTGATTCACTTCGTGCCGCGCGACAACATCGTGCAGCACGCCGAGTTGCGCCGCATGACGGTGATCGAATACGCGCCGGATTCCAAGCAAGCCGCCGAGTACCGCACGCTGGCCACCAAGATCCACAACAACGCCGGCAACGGCACGATCCCGACCCCGATCACGATGGATCAGCTCGAAGACATGCTGATGGAATTCGGGATCATGGACACGATCGACGAAACGCAAGTCGGCAAGGCCGCAGCCGCAGCCCTGGCTGCCGCCTAAGAGGTACTGAGCCCGGCCTGATTCGCCGCGAGCTGAATCGGGCCGGGACTCAAATGCCAGATGAAAACATTTACCTACTGGAGTTCCCCATGACTGCCACCGTTGAAGAGCGCAAGGCCGCGAACAAGGCCCTGATCGATGAAGTGCTGAAGGCCTATCCCGAGAAAATGGCCAAGCGGCGCGCCAAGCACCTGGGCACGTTTGAAGAAGGCAAGCCCGATTGCGGCGTCAAGTCCAATATCAAGTCGCTCCCGGGCGTGATGACGATTCGCGGTTGCGCCTACGCCGGCTCCAAGGGCGTGGTCTGGGGCCCGATCAAGGACATGGTCCACATCAGCCACGGCCCGGTCGGCTGCGGCCAATACTCGTGGGCCGCGCGGCGCAACTACTACATCGGCACCACCGGCATAGACACCTTCGTGACCATGCAGTTCACCTCCGATTTCCAGGAGAAGGACATTGTCTTCGGTGGCGACAAGAAGCTCGACAAGATCATCGACGAGATCCAGCAACTGTTCCCGCTGAACAAGGGCATCTCGATCCAGTCCGAATGCCCGATCGGCCTGATCGGCGACGACATCGAAGCGGTGTCAAAAAAGAAAAGCAAGGAATACGAAGGCAAGACCATCGTGCCGGTGCGCTGCGAGGGTTTCCGCGGCGTCAGCCAGTCGCTCGGCCACCACCTGGCCAACGATGCGATCCGCGACTGGGTGTTCGACAAGGTCGATCCCGACAAGCACCCCACCTTTGTCTCCACCCCCTACGACGTGGCCATCATCGGCGACTACAACATCGGTGGCGACGCCTGGTCCAGCCGCATCCTGCTCGAAGAAATGGGCTTGCGCGTGATCTCGCAGTGGTCCGGCGACGGCACCATCGCCGAGATCGAGAACACGCCCAAGGCCAAGCTCAATGTGCTGCATTGCTACCGCTCGATGAACTACATCAGCCGCCACATGGAAGAAAAATACGGTATTCCCTGGGTCGAATACAACTTCTTCGGCCCGACCATGATCGAGAAGAGCCTGCGCGAGATCGCCAGCCACTTCGACGACGCCATCAAGGCCAAGGCGGAAGAAGTGATCGCCAAGTACAAGCCGCTGATGCAGGCCGTGATCGACAAGTTCAAGCCGCGCCTGCAGGGCAAGACCGTCATGCTGTACATCGGCGGCCTGCGCCCGCGGCACGTGATCGGCGCCTACGAGGACCTCGGCATGGAAGTGGTCGGCACCGGCTACGAGTTCGGCCACAACGACGACTACCAGCGCACCGCGCACTACATCAAGGACGCCACGCTGATCTATGACGACGTGACCGGCTACGAGTTCGAGCACTTCGTGGACAAGGTCAAGCCCGATCTGGTCGGCTCCGGCATCAAGGAAAAGTATGTGTTCCAGAAGATGGGCGTGCCCTTCCGCCAGATGCACAGTTGGGATTATTCCGGCCCCTACCACGGCTATGACGGCTTCGCCATCTTCGCCCGTGACATGGACATGGCCATTGCCAGCCCGATCTGGGGCCTGACGAAAGCCCCCTGGAAGACCTGACACCTATTTTGACCCACGACGCGCGGGCCAGCCGGCTCGCGCACCACCCGCTAACTTTTGGAGCCCACCATGCCTCAATCAGCCGACAAGATCATCGACCACGAACTGCTGTTCCGTGAACCCGAGTACCAGGAACTCCTTCGCAACAAGAAGGAGAGTTTCGAGTTCAACCATTCCGGCGACACCATCAAGTCAATCGTCGAATGGACCAAGACCGAGGACTACAAGCTGAAGAACTTCGCCCGTGATTCAC
>JAKFXU010000258.1 GCA_021731215.1 Rhodoferax sp. | reverse complement strand
GCTTTTGTGCAGCGTGTGAAACTTGCCTTGCAGCAGGAGGCGCCGCTAATGCCCAGAACCAGTGCCCCTGACGCGGTCGCTGAAAATACAGGGCTGCCCGTGGCTGCCGGCATCAAGGCCGGCAAAGACCGGGCTGCCAATAGCGCCCATTTTGATTGGAAACTGTTGGCGGGGGTCGCGTCGCTGGCCCTGGTGTCGGTCATCGGCTGGCAGGCCTGGAGTGGATCGGACCCACAGCGCGCGCTGCCCCAGTTGGCGCAGGCACCCCTGCCGGCGCTCAAGCCTGATGTGGCGTTAGCCGTGTCAGTGGCCCAGCCGCAGGTCATGCTGCGTGATCCGCAGCTCGACGCGCTGCTGGCGGCACACAAGCAGTTTGGCGGCACTTCGGCGCTTCAGTTGCCAACCGGTTTTCTGCGCAATGCCACGTTTGAGGGAGCAGGGCGTTGAGACCGATCAACCGATTGGCAGGCCAGGCGATAAGCACGGCAGCAGCGCAGCGCCCGACCTTGATGCGCTGCGCGGCGCTGTTGCTGCTCATGACGCTGAGCGTGCTGGCGACTGCGCAAACCAGGACCGCAGCCACAGTGCCGGCCGCCGTTGACGGCGAAGTGGCGCAGCGCAGCGTGAGCGAGTGGTTGCTGCGCATGCACGAGGCGGCGCGCCGACGCGCCTATGTTGGCACATTCGTGGTCTCGGCCGGGGGCAGCATGTCCAGCGCCCGCATCTGGCATGTCTGTGATGGCGCGCAGCAGATCGAGCGCGTTGAGTCCCTGAGCGGGGCGCCTCGCTCGACCTTCCGGCGCAATGATCAGGTAATGACTTTTTTGTCCGAAAGCCGGGTGGTGGTGGCGGAAAAACGCGAGTCATTGGGGCTGTTCCCCAATTTCCTGCAATCAAACGACTCCTCCATTGCGCAGTTTTACCAGGCTCTGGCGAGCGGCCGCGAACGCGTGGCTGGTTTTGAAGCGGATGTGCTGCAGCTCCGTCCGGCCGACAGTTGGCGCTTTGGCTACCGGGTCTGGAGCGAGAGAAAAACCGGACTGCTACTCAAGTTGCAGACGCTCGACGGCGCCGGGCAGGTGCTGGAGCAGGCGGCGTTCTCCGAGTTGCAAATCGACGTGCCGGTCAGCATGGCCAAGTTGAACCAGATGATGGACAACACCGCGGGCTACCAGATCGAGACGCCTGAATTGGTGAAAACCACGGCCAGCGCCGAAGGCTGGGTCTTGAAGGACGTGGTGCCCGGCTTCAAATCCATGAGCTGCTACAAGCGCCCGGCCGGCGCTGCGGCCAACGCCCGCCCCGAGCACACCCTGCAATGGATTTTTTCAGACGGGCTGGCCTCGGTATCGCTTTTTGTCGAGGCCTTTGATCCCCGACGCCACGTTCAGCCAGTCAGCCTGGCGCTGGGCGCCACCCACACGCTGACGCGGCGCATCGGCGACTGGTGGCTGACCGCAGTGGGCGAAGTGCCGGCGCTGACCCTGGCGGCCTTTGCCCAGGGACTTGAGCGCAAAAAATGAAACCCCACATGTCAGTTTGTTTTTGAAAGAAAGGTCGATGATGATTCAAATCGATTGGAAGAAGTTGCACTCCTGTGTTCTGACCGGGGCTTTGGCGCTGGCAGCATCGGTCGCGCTGGTGCCGGCCACGTCCGCCATGGCCCAGGTGCGCACCTTGCCGGACTTCACTGATCTGGTGGAGCAGGTCGGGCCTTCGGTGGTGAATATCCGCACGCTTGAAAAAGTGGCGGCACGAACCGGTCCTGGCGGTGCCGGCGAGGAGGAAATGCTGGACTTGTTCCGGCGTTTTGGCTTGCCGATTCCCAATATTCCGCGCCCGTCACCGCATCCCAAGCGCCCTGCGCCCCAAGAGGACGAGCAGCCGCGTGGTGTCGGCTCGGGCTTCATTCTCACGGCCGATGGCCTCATCATGACCAATGCCCATGTCGTTGACGGGGCTGACGAAGTGATGGTAACGCTCACCGACAAACGCGAATTCAAGGCCAAGATCATTGGTGCTGACAAACGCAGCGATGTGGCTGTTGTCAAGATCGAGGCCACCGGTCTGCCGGCGGTGAAGGTCGGCGATGTGAGTCGGCTCAAAGTGGGTGAGTGGGTGATGGCCATCGGCTCGCCGTTTGGTCTGGAAAATACCGTGACGGCCGGCATTGTGAGCGCCAAGCAGCGCGACACGGGCGATTTCCTGCCTTTCATCCAGACCGATGTGGCCATCAATCCCGGCAATTCAGGGGGTCCCTTGATCAATATGCGCGGCGAAGTGGTGGGCATCAACAGCCAGATTTATTCACGCTCGGGCGGCTCCATGGGGATTTCCTTTGCGATTCCGATGGACGAAGCGGTTCGTGTCAGTGAGCAGTTGCGCCTCTCCGGCCGGGTCTCGCGCGGTCGCATCGGTGTGCAGATTGACCAGGTTACCAAGGAGGTGGCGGAGTCGATCGGACTGGGTAAGCCGGTGGGCGCGCTGGTGCGCGGGGTCGAGGTCGGTTCGCCGGCAGACAAGGCGGGCGTTGAAGCGGGCGACATCATTACCAAGTTCGACGGCAAGGTGGTCGAGAAGTCGATCGACCTGCCACGCATGGTGGGGGGCACCAAGCCCGGCACCCGCAGCACGCTGACGGTGTTTCGTCGTGGCAGCAGCAAAGAGTTGACGGTCACGATCGCGGAAATCGAGGCTGACAAGCCGGTCCAAAAAGCGGCTGACAAGGAAGAGAGCCCCAGGGCCTCATCGGCCGGGCAGGCGCTGGGACTGGTCGTTAGCGAACTGACGGAGACGCAAAAGAAGGAGCTCAAGATCAAGGGTGGCGTGAAGGTCGACGCCGCCACGGATGCGGCGGCCCGGGCCGGTGTGCGTGAAGGGGATGTGATCGTGGCGGTTGCCAACGCAACGGTGACCAGCGTCAAGGAGTTTGAAGCAGCCCTGTCAAAACTGGACAAGACTAAACCAGTCAATATGCTGCTTCGGCGCGGTGAATGGGCGCAATACGCAGTGATTCGACCGGCTCGTTAAGCTCATGCAGCGCTCATAAAACCCCAGGCCGGGCTCTGGTTTTGGGTCTTTAGTGTTGGATTTCCCTTCAAAAACACGGTGAAAAATTATTTTTTCTACCGCCCCGGTTGGCGAATCGATGTTGGCATTCACTAACTTTTCATTGAGGCAATTATGGTTTTGGTTAGAATGGCAGTGGATCATGACGGATTACAGGCATATTAAATACGCCAAAGTCCACAATGCGAGATGAATCTGACAGACCCGCAGACGGTCCACAGTTCGCCCACAAGTTGTCCAGATAACCCCCATCGAAATTGTGAATAAGTTGTGTATAAAATGCTTGTTGTTGCTCTGCAACGGGTCATGCTGACTGTTTTTGGGACTGTACCTTGCTGGCTTTTTGCCTACAATGAACTTCCAACCTTCGCAGTTGCCAATGATTGTTGGTTCAGGGCGCGTCACAATTCGACGCGCCCTTTTTTCTTGTCTGCTCGTTTTAATTCAATCACTTAAGCGTCCTCGTTGATGAATCACATCAGAAATTTTTCGATCATTGCGCACATTGATCATGGCAAATCTACCTTGGCAGATCGCTTGATTCAGCGCTGTGGCGGTTTGCAGGAGCGTGAGATGCAAGCCCAGGTGCTGGACTCGATGGACATTGAGAAAGAGCGTGGGATAACCATCAAGGCCCAGACCGCAGCGCTCCAATACAAAGCGTTGGATGGCAAGATTTACAACCTCAACTTGATCGATACGCCCGGGCATGTGGACTTCTCCTATGAAGTGAGTCGCTCGCTCTCGGCCTGTGAAGGCGCCCTGCTGGTGGTGGATGCCAGCCAGGGCGTGGAAGCGCAAACGGTGGCCAACTGCTACACCGCGCTGGAGCTGGGCGTGGAGGTGGTGCCAGTGCTCAACAAGATGGATTTGCCCAACGCCGACCCCGATAACGCCAAAGTTGAAATTGAAGATGTGATCGGCATTGATGCCACCGATGCGATCCCGTGCTCGGCCAAAACCGGCATGGGGATTGACGAAATCCTTGAGGCGGTGGTGGCCCGAATTCCGCCGCCCAAAGGCAAGCCGCAAGGGCCCCTGCGGGCCATGATCGTCGATAGCTGGTTCGACACTTACGTCGGCGTGGTGATGCTGGTGCGCGTGGTCGATGGCCGTCTGGCCAAGGGCGAGCGCATCAAGATGATGGCGACCGGCACCATGTACAACGCCGACAGCCTGGGTGTCTTCACGCCCGCCAATGAGTCACGTGATTCGCTGGAGGCGGGTGAGGTGGGCTACATCATTGCCGGCATTCGCGAACTGCAGGCGGCCAAGGTGGGCGACACCATCACCCTGATCAAAGCCGGCACCGGCGGCGCGGCCTTCACGGCAACCGAGCCGCTGCCCGGTTTCAAGGAAATCCAGCCGCAGGTGTTTGCCGGCCTGTATCCGACCGAGGCCAACCAGTACGAAGGCTTGCGCGACAGCCTGGAAAAACTCAAGCTCAACGACTCATCGCTGCACTACGAGCCCGAGGTGTCGCAGGCCCTGGGTTTCGGCTTTCGCTGCGGCTTTCTGGGGCTGCTGCACATGGAGATCGTGCAGGAGCGCCTGGAGCGCGAGTTTGACCAGGACCTGATCACCACCGCGCCCAGCGTGGTGTACCAGGTGGTGCAGGCCGATGGCGTTGTGAAGATGGTCGAGAACCCGTCCAAAATGCCGGATCAGGGGCGGCTCGACGAGGTGCGCGAACCGATTGTCACCGTGCATTTGTACATGCCGCAAGACTATGTGGGTGCCGTGATGACGCTGGCCAACCAGAAGCGTGGCGTGCAGATGAACATGGCCTACCACGGGCGCCAGGTGATGCTCACCTATGAGATGCCGCTGGCTGAAATCGTGCTGGATTTCTTTGACAAGCTCAAGTCGGTGTCGCGCGGCTATGCCTCCATGGACTATGAGTTCAAGGAGTACCGCGCGGCCGATGTGGTCAAAGTCGATATTCTGCTCAACGGCGAAAAAGTCGATGCGCTGTCGATCATCGTGCACCGCTCGCAGTCGCAATACCGTGGCCGGGCGGTGGTGGCCAAGATGCGCGAGATCATCTCAAGGCAGATG
>JAKFXU010000500.1 GCA_021731215.1 Rhodoferax sp. | reverse complement strand
TGTCTTCACCGGCCTGGTTGGCGCAGCCAAAGAGCACATCGGTCACCGCCGCCCAGTCCACATTCGGGTTGCGCGCCATCAAGGCTTTGATCGGAATGGCACCGAGGTCATCGGTGCGCACGCTGGAGAGCGCGCCGGCGTAGCGGCCGAAGGGGGTGCGAATGGCGTCGCAGATATAGGCTTGGTTCATGCTCGGTCTCTTTCAGGATTTCAGGAAGTCAAAAAACAGATGTCAGTCCAGCAGCAGCGACAGGTCTGCCAGCATAAAGCCGTGGCCGGCTTCGCGGGCCAGGGTTTGCAGCTCTTGTTCCAGCGCGGCGCGGTCTTGCTGGCGCGCCCAGAACACCGGGCCGCCTTCCCAGCGCGGGAAACCATAACCTTGCACCAGCACCACGTCGATGTCGCTGGCGCGGCTGGCGACACCCTCACGCAGCAGCAGCGCCGCCTCGTTGACCATGGCCAGCAGGGCGCGGCGCTGGATTTCAGTGGCACTCAAAGTGCGGCGCGTGATGCCGCGCTGTTGTGACGCCTGCTCGATGATGGCGCGCACCACGGCGTCGGTAGTCCTGACCTGTTTGCCGCCTTCATGGCTGTAATAACCGGCACCGCTCTTGCGGCCCAGACGCCCTTGTTCACACAGCTGATCCAGGATGGCCACATAACGCTCACGCGGGTCGCGGCTGGCGGCCTGGGCTTTGCGCATGCGCCAGGCAATGTCCAGGCCTGAGAGGTCGGCCACGGCAAACGGGCCCATGGCAAAACCCAAGGCTTGCAGCGCGGCGTCCACCTCTTCGGGCCAGGCGCCGTCTTCCAGCATGAATTCGCACTGCTTGCGGTAGGCGTTGTAGATGCGGTTGCCGATGAAGCCGAAGGCGTTGCCGGTCAGCACCGGCAGCTTGCGCAGTGTTTTGCCCAGCGCCATGCCGGTGGCCAGCACATCCAGGCTGGTCCGGCTGCCGCGCACCACTTCGAGCAGCTTCATGACGTTGGCCGGGCTGAAGAAATGCAGACCCAGCACGTCCTGCGGACGACTGGTGGCGTTGGCAATGGCGTCCACGTCCAGGTACGAGGTGTTGGTGGCCAGCACGGCACCGGCCCGGGCATGCAGGTCGATCTTCCTGAACACCTCCTGCTTGACGGCCAGCTCTTCAAACACGGCCTCGATCACCAGGTCGGCCCGGCCCAGTTGCGTCCAGTCGGTGCTGGGGCTGAGGCGTGCTTCGTAGGCGGCGGCCTTGATGGCCTTGAGCTTGCCGGCGCTCACCCGGCTCTGGTAATGGTCAATGACGCGCTGGCGGCCGCGTTGCAGGGCGGCTGCGTCCTGCTCCAGCAGGATCACGTTCAGCCCGGCATCGAGCGCGCAAATTGTTATGCCGGCGCCCATGGTGCCGGCGCCAATCACGGCCACAGTCTGCAGCGGGCGCGGCGCCGCCTGCAGCGCAGCGGGCAGCTTGCTGGCTTCGCGTTCGGCAAAGAACTGGTAGCGCAGCGCCTTGGCCTGGGTGCTGCCCTGCAGTTGCAAAAACAGCTCGCGCTCGCGCTGCAGGCCTTCCTCAAACGCTCCGCTGGCCGCCTCCAGCGCGTCCAGCACGGCCGCATAGGCCGGTTGCAGTTGTTGCCGTGGTGTCAGTTGCTCGCGTTGGGCCGCCAGCAGGGTTCGGCTGGTGCTGGCATCAAGCTGGCGGTCGCGGGTGCGCGGCAGGGGCTCGCCGCGCCCGGCCAGTTCATTCGCCAACGTGCAGGCGGCCTCAACGAGACCCTCGGTCACCACTTGGTCCAGCAGGCCCGAGGCCGCCAGTTGATGGCCGGTTTGCGGCTGGCCGCTTTGGATCAGCGCCAGCGCCGTCTCCATGCCGGTCAGGCGCGGCAGGCGTTGTGTGCCGCCCGAGCCGGGAATCAGCCCCAGCAGGATTTCTGGCAAACCCAGTTGGGCCGTGTCGAGCGCGACGCGGCCATGGCAGGCCAGCGCCAGCTCCAGCCCACCGCCCAGGGCCACGCCACTGAGGGCCGCGACCACTGGTTTGCTGCAGTCCTCCACGCGCGCCAGCAGCGTGCGCAGAATGGGCTCGGCCAGTTGCAACGCGGTGCCAAACTCGCTCACGTCGGCACCGGCGCAAAAGGCCTTGTTCTTGCCGCTCAGCACAATGGCGCGCACGGCGGCGTCGGCGTCGGCGGCGTCCAGCGCCGCCACGATGCGCTGGCGCAAAGCGTGGCCCAGGCTGTTGACGGGCGAGTGGTCCAGGGTGATGAGGGCGGTGGCGCCGTGGCGTTCATACAGGTTGGTGGTCATGATTACAGGCGTTGGGTTGGAACCTGGTGACGCAACTCGGTCTGCCGGTTCCTGTCATCGACAAACACCAGTTGCGGTTCATGCCCGGCCAGCTGCTCGTTGTGCACCTGGGCAAAGGCGGCAATGATGATCAGGTCGCCCACAGCGGCGCGCCGGGCGGCCGAGCCGTTGACCGAAATCATGCCCGAGCCGCGCTGGCCCTTGATGGCATAGGTGATGAAGCGCTCGCCGTTGTTGATGTTCCAGATATGGACCTGCTCGTTTTCCACCAGATTGGCGGCGTCCAGCAGGTCTTCATCGATCGCGCACGAGCCCTCGTAGTGCAACTCGCAGTGGGTCACGCGGGCGCGGTGGATCTTGGATTTGAGAAGGGTTCGGAACATGGTGGGTTGGCCTGCTTGGTTAATGCCTCAGCCCGGCCGGTCAATGGCGGGACGACGCAGAAAGTGTAAGTGTCCCGCCCCCGGATACGGGTCGGGTAGTCCAGCCCGCATGGGTTGGGCTCGCGCTGGCGGAGTCGGAGCTCCTGAAGACATTGACGAAGAAAGGCCATGGACGCTGTCCTTCATGTGCTCAGGTTTAACGAACTACAGCGCCGCCACCAGTTCCGGCACCGCGACGAACAGATCCGCCTCCAGGCCGTAGTCGGCCACCGAGAAGATCGGCGCTTCGGGGTCTTTGTTGATCGCAACGATCACCTTGGAGTCCTTCATGCCAGCCAGATGCTGGATGGCGCCGCTGATGCCGCAGGCAATGTAGAGCTGGGGTGCCACGATCTTGCCGGTCTGGCCCACCTGCCAGTCGTTGGGTGCGTAGCCGGCGTCCACCGCAGCGCGCGAGGCGCCCATGGCGGCCCTCAGCTTGTCGGCCAGCGGCGTCATGACTGCCATGAATTTGTCGTGCGAGCCCAGGGCCCGGCCGCCCGAGACTATGACTTTGGCCGCGGTGAGTTCGGGGCGGTCGTTTTTGGCGATTTCGCTGCCGACAAAGCGGCTGCTGCCGCCGTGGCCCACAGTTGCTATTATTTCGATAGCTGCTGACGCTTGTTCCACCTGGGCTGCAGCCTCAAAACCCGTAGAACGCACGGTGATGACCTTGATCGCGTCGCTGCTTTGCACGATGGCAATGGCGTTGCCGGCATAGATCGGGCGCTCGAAGGTGTCGGGGCTGTCGACTTTGGTGACGTCCGAGATCTGAGCGACATCGAGTTTGGCGGCCACGCGCGGGGCCACGTTTTTGCCGGCGGCGGTGGCGGGAAACAGCAGGTGGCTGTAGTTGCCGGCCAAGGCCACCACCTGCGCAGCCAGGTTCTCGGCCAGGCCGTGCGCCAGGGGCTCGTCATCGGCATGGATGACTTTGGCCACGCCCGCTATGGTGGTGGCGGCCCGGGCGGCGGCAGCGGCGTTATGGCCAGCCACCAGCACGTGCACCTCGCCACCGCATTGCAGCGCGGCGGTCACGGTGTTGAGGGTGGCGCCCTTGAGGGTCGCGTTGTCGTGTTCGGCAATAACTAGGGATGTCATGAAGGGGCTCCTGGGATACTTGTCATTGCGGGCTTGACCCGCAATCCACGTTGGCGAACCGCGATGGATCCCGGATCAAGTCCGGGATGACAGCATGGGTTAGATGACTTTGGCTTCGTTTTTGAGTTTGGCCACCAGGGTGGCCACGTCGCTCACCATGATCCCGGCGCTGCGCTTGGGCGGCTCGCTGACGCTCAGCGTCTTGAGCCGCGGCGTCACGTCGACGCCGAGGTCTTCGGGCTTGAAGATCTCCAACTGCTTTTTCTTGGCCTTCATGATGTTGGGCAGCGTGACATAACGCGGCTCGTTCAGGCGCAGGTCGGCCGTGATGACGGCCGGCAGGGTCAGCGAGAGGGTCTCCGATCCGCCGTCGACTTCGCGCGTGACGCTGGCCTTGCCATCCAGCACTTCGACCTTGCTGGCAAAAGTGGCTTGCGGCAGATCCGCCAGGGCGGCGAGCATCTGGCCGGTCTGGTTGCAGTCGTCGTCTATGGCCTGCTTGCCCAGGATGATGAGGCCGGGCTGTTCCTTGTCCACCAGCGCCTTGAGCAGCTTGGCCACGGCCAGCGGCTGCAGTTCGACATCGGTTTGCACCAGGATGGCGCGGTCGGCGCCAATGGCCATGGCGGTGCGCAAGGTTTCCTGGCATTGCGTGACGCCGCAGGAGACCGCGATGACTTCGCTTGCCACGCCTTTTTCGCACAAACGCACGGCTTCTTCAATGGCGATTTCGTCAAAAGGGTTCATGCTCATTTTGACGTTGGCGATATCTACACCGGTGTTGTCCGACTTGACGCGGACCTTGACGTTGTAGTCCACCACGCGCTTGACGGGGACGAGAATTTTCATGTTCAAAGGCTCCCGGAATTTCAGAATGCGGCAATGCCGGTGATGGCGCGACCCAAAATCAAGGCATGCACGTCGTGTGTGCCTTCATAGGTATTGACCACCTCCAGGTTGACCATGTGGCGGGCAATGCCAAACTCATCACTGATGCCATTGCCACCCAGCATGTCGCGTGCCACGCGCGCAATGTCCAGCGCCTTGCCGCAGCTGTTGCGCTTCAAGATCGAGGTGATCTCGACGGCCGCCGTCCCCTCATCTTTCATGCGCCCCAGGCGCAGGCAACCCTGCAGACCGAGCGAAATGTCGGTCAGCATGTCGGCCAGCTTTTTCTGCACCAGCTGGTTGGCAGCCAGGGGTCTGCCAAACTGCTTGCGGTCCAGCACATACTGGCGCGCCCGCATAAAACAATCTTCCGCCGCACCCAAGGCACCCCAGGCAATGCCGTAGCGGGCCGAGTTCAGGCAGGTAAACGGGC
>JAKFXU010000255.1 GCA_021731215.1 Rhodoferax sp. | reverse complement strand
GCGCGTCAGCGCATTGGCATCAACCGCCCACAGTCGATGCTCGGCATCCAGCCAGCGCGCCCGCCGGCGCTTGCCGCGGCCAACCACGACCAGCAGCACATCCAGATCGGGGCGGGCGGAGGTGATGGCGCGCAATTGGTCGATTTCGGGTGCGCTGTCGCCACCGTCGATCAGCCACAGCCACGGTCCGTGCGTCGGGGGTGTGGCGTGTTCGCACGCTGCCGCCAGGTCCGCCGCCCGTTCGACCACAGCCCCGGCGGCGCCCAGATAGGCTGCCCAGTCATCGGCCAGGCTGTGCGCGTCCGTCAACCCCACCACCAGACAGCCCAATCCGGCCACCGGCAAGGCAGCACCAGTAGCAGTAGCGCTGGCGGGTGTTGGCAGCACCGGCGCGCAGGGCAGGCGCAGGCTGAAGGTCGAACCCTGGTTCGGCGTGCTGGCCACGGCGATCTTGCCGCCCATCAGTGCGGCGAGCTTGCCGGCGATGGACAGCCCCAGCCCGGTGCCGCCAAAGCGCCGGGTGGTCGAGGCTTCGGCCTGGGTGAAGGCGCTGAACAACCGGGCCTGCGTTGCCTGGTCCATGCCGATGCCGTTGTCAGTGACGCGGATCTCAATCTCGGCTGGTGCCGACCCACGCTCGAGCAGAAGCGCCCGTACCGACACCCGGCCCGGGCTATCCCGCCCGCTGGAGAACTTGATCGCGTTGTTGACCAGGTTGATGACGATCTGGCGCAGGCGCTGCGCGTCGCCGAGAATCAGCGCGGGGATCGCCGGATCGGTGAACAGCGTCAGATCGACCTGCCGGCTGACCGCCAGATGGTCAAGCAGGCCGCAGGCCTTCTCCACCACTTCGGCGACCGAGGTCGGCACGCGTTCCAGCTCGAGCTTGCCGGCCTCGATCTTGGAGAAATCGAGGATGTCCTCGATGATGCCGAGCAGCGCAAACGCCGAATCGCGGATGGTGTCGACCATTTCCACCTGGTAGCCGCGCAGGCTGGTCTGGTGCAGCACATCGACCATGCCGATGACGCCGTTCATCGGGGTGCGGATCTCGTGGCTCATGGTGGCCAGAAAGTCCGACTTGGCGCGGTTGGCGGCTTCGGCTGCTTGTTGCGCCCGTTTGAGCTCGGAGATGTCGCTGCGCAGCCCGGCGACCGAGCCGTCCGACAGGCGGCACTCCGAGATGCGCAGCCAGCGCCCGTCGGGCAGTTGCTGCTCGAACGCCGGCCCTGGCTTGTGGTGCAAGGCCAGCCGCGCCGCCAGCCATTCTTCCTCCTGGCCGATGGCGGCCTGGTAGTCGCCGCGCGCCAGACCCTGGCGCAGCAGTTCCTCGAGCGACTTGCCCACGTTTTCCTGGAACCCACCCAGGCGGTAAAGCGCCAGATAAGTGCTGTTGCACAAGACCAGCCGGTCGTCCGGATCGAAGATGGCAAAGCCCTCGGGAATGGCCTGCACCGCCTCCTGCAGATAACGCGCCGCGCCCACCCGGTAATACCACGCCAACCACCCGGTTTTGCACCGTCTGGAGGCTGGCGAGCACCTGAATGCCCGGATATTCGGCCACCGGCATGCGGCTGCCGTCTTCGCGCAGAAAGTGCCAGATCGGGTCACCGGTGTTCTTGCCGACCAATAAGGCGGCCGGGATATGCAGCAGGCCTTGCGTGGCGGCATTGACGCTCAGGATGACGGACTGTCGGTCATGCACCATGACGCCCACCGGGACGTTCTCGAGCAAGGCGGCGAGGCGCTCCTCGCTCGCCGCGCGCCGGGCGACTTCGCGCGCCAGGCGCTGGTTGCGGCCGACGTTGCCGAAAGCCAACACGCCGCTCAGCAGCGCAAGCAGCAAAGCGCCTGCGTAATAGCGCTGCACTGCGTGCGATTGCGTCGGCGACCAGGGGGCGAGCGACCACAGGTCGATGCGCAGCCCGGCGCCGGCGAAGCCCTCCATGCGGGCGCTCCAATCGGGGCGCGCTTGACGGCCGGCCGGTACCTGGCCGGCGAACATTGGCCGCTTGGGGTGCCAGTCGGCAATGCCGGTGATCCGGAAAACGAGTCCATTCCCGGCCGCGTGCTCGATCTCCTGCGCCCACATCTTGTACGGGTCAAGCACGGCGATGGCGAAGCCGCGCAAGGCGTCGCGCCGCGCCGCCTCATCGGCGCCCTGCGCATTGAAGCCGGGGCGATAGATCGGCACCAGCAAACGCCAGTCGTTGGCAGCGGGGTCTTGCTCAAGAAATGTTTGGCGCGCCACCAGCGCCGGTCGGGTGTTGCCGGCCGAGCGCATCATCGCGGCGCGCTGCTGCGGGTTGGCGCCCAGGTCGAAGCCCAGCGGTGTCGCGGCGTCTCCGTCCGTGGCGAACTGCACCGGGTAGTAGTCGGCCCGCTCGGCTGCCACCACCAGGGCGCCGCTGGCGTCGAATTCGAGCAGCGAATAGCCGCTCAGACCAGCGCCGAAGCTGACAGATCACCCAGGAAATACAGGCCAGGGACACCGACCGAGGCCGATACCAGGCAGGCCAGCGGCCCACCCAGAAGTAGAAAGGCCAGCGCGTCGCGCTCGCGCGCCAGCGGCTCTGCCATGTGCAGGAAGCGGCGCACCAGCAGCGCGCCCAGCACCGCCTGCAGGGCAATGCCGGTGGCGATCAGCGCCGCCAGCAGCACGGCCGTGAGTGTGAGCGCCGCACCGCCCTGCGCCGCGCCGTGCAGCAGCGTGGTGGCAAACGCGCCGAGCCAGAGGCCCGGCCAATAACGCCAGCCCCAGACTGCCAGCGCCGCCAGCGCCAGGCCCGCCGCCGGCCACAGCGCCATGGCAACTTGTGATGCGCTGCTGAGCAACTGGGCGGCCAGGGCCAACAAGAAATAACCCAGCGCCAGCACGGCGGCGCGCGCCAGCGGGGAGGCGGCTGCGGCCGCAGTTGCGCCGCCAGGCATGTCCGGGCGGTCTGGGAACTTGGATGGCGTTCCCGATGAAGAATTCATAAGAGGCTTCCTGTTGCGGCCGGGTGTCGTCGATACGCCCCGGCGCGGACGTTGCCACGGAAGCCTGGCGACTCTGCGGCAACGACGACCTTTGTCAGCATACTGTAAAAATCATGTCTCGCTACTGATCTTGTCAGTGCGCAACGGCGCCAGCACCCTCTCCCCAAGAGGGCAAGGGTGGCCTTGTTCAAATGATGCGTTTTGGCTGTCACTCCCTCTCCCGCTAGCGGGAGAGGGCAGGCTGCCAGCGGTCCAAACGCGCTACAGTCAGCGCATCATGTATGTACCCCACCAGTTCAATTCAAAAAACAGCGCGGACGCGGCCGACTTGATACGTTCCCATCCCTTGGCCAGCCTGATCAGCGTCGACGATGATGCTCTGCCATTCGTCAGCCACATTCCGCTGCATCTGGAGCAGCGCCCGTCCAGCGGCGCAGAGCCGGAACATTGGGTGTTGCTGGGCCATGTGGCCAAGGCCAATCCGCACTGGCGCTACCTGCAGGCGCGTTCGCAGGCGCTGGTGACTTTCATGGGCCCGCACGCCTACCTGTCGCCCCGCGTCTACCCGGACCTGACCCGCGTGCCGAGCTGGAACTACCTGGCCGTACACTGCACGGTGCAGGCCACGCTGATCGAAAAGGCGAATGAGAAAGATCAGTTGCTGAAAAAACTGATTGCCGACCATGAACCGGCCTACGCCGCTCAGTGGCGCAGCCTGGCGCCCGAGTTTTCGCAGAAAATGCTGGCCGGCATCGTCGGCTTTGAATTGCGCGTGACCCATCTGCAATGCAAACTCAAGCTCAATCAGCACCGGCCTGAATCGCATGCTGCCATGCAGGCCCTGTACGCAGCGGGCAACGACAATGAGCGCGCACTAGCGGCCTGGATAACCAGACCGAGTCCGTGGGCACGCTGCGCTTTGCCCACCCTACTGGGTTTGAACCTGAGCGGCGCCCCATGAAGACAACGCGTAGGGTGGGCAAAGCGCAGCGTGCCCACGGACTCGGTCTTTTCAACCATCAAAATAGTGGCCTTGGGAGTGCCCTGACATGACCGACGAAGATTTCATGCGTCATGCCCTGCAGCAGGCGCGTCTTGCCGCTGGAGCGGGCGAAGTGCCGGTGGGCGCGCTGGTGGTGCGCGCGGGTCAGGTGATTGCGGTCGGCCGCAATGCCCCGATTGCTGACCACGACCCCACGGCGCACGCCGAAATGCTGGCCCTGCGCGCCGCCGCCCAAGTGCTGGGCAACTACCGGCTGGACGACTGCGAACTGTTTGTCACGCTCGAGCCCTGTGCCATGTGCGCCGGCGCCATGCTGCATGCGCGCTTGCAGCGCGTGGTGTTTGGCGCGAGCGACCCCAAAACCGGCGCCGCCGGCTCGGTGCTCGATTTGTTCTCCGACCCGCGCTTGAACCACCAGACCCAAGTGCAGGGCGGGCTGCTTGGCAGTGAATGTTCGGCCTTGCTGCAGGACTTTTTCAAACAAAAACGCGAGGCGACCCGAGCCACCAGCAGCCCGTTGCGCGAGGACGCCCTGCGCACCCCGGACGCACGCTTTGCGCAGTTGCCGGACTATCCCTGGCCGGCCCGGTATGTGAGCGATTTGCCGGCGCTGGCCGGGCTGCGCCTGCATTACCTCGACCTCGGGGCCCACGATGCGCCGCTGACTTACCTTTGCCTGCATGGCCCTGCGGCCTGGAGTTACGTCTTTCGCCAGCAGATTGCGCTATTTCTGGCCGCCGGTAGCCGGGTGGTGGCGCCGGATCTGATCGGATTTGGCAAGAGCGACAAACCGAAAAAGGAGGGCGCTCACACGCTCGGCTGGCACCGCCAGGTGTTGCGGGAGCTGGTCGAGCGGCTGGGTCTGTTCAACATCGTGCTGGTGCTGCAGGACGAGGGCGACCTGCTGGGATCAGCCTTGCCCCTGGCGGCGCCTGAACGCTATGTCAAGGTGACGACGATGCACGCCGCGCCGCCGAGCGAACTCGAACGTGCCGCCTATGAAGCGCCGTTTCCAGACCCCGGTCACCGTGCGGCGCTGCGGGCGTTCCCGGCCATGATGTCCCCGATAATTGGAACCTGACCCCCATTTGCGATGAAAAAACACATCTATATTTACTCCCCCTCCGGCGCCGTGCGCGACAAGGCGGCTTTCAAA
>JAKFXU010000254.1 GCA_021731215.1 Rhodoferax sp. | reverse complement strand
GTCTTGATTGATATGGTGTTGGTCGCTCTGCTGGCGGCACGCATGGCCTTCGTGGCGATCTGGTTTGATGTGTACCGTAGCGCGCCGTGGTCCATTCTCGACATCCGTGATGGCGGTTTTACACCGTGGGCCGGGCTGGTGGCAGCCTTGTTGGTGGCCATCTGGCGCGGCTGGCGCAGCGCGGCACTGCGCGAACCCTTGGTCTGGGGACTGACGGCGGGGGCGCTGGCCTGGGGCGTGATGTCCGGCGCGGCCGATACCTTGAATCCACGCTTGCCAACCGTGCAATTGAAGACGCTTGCAGGCGAGCCAACCGATCTCGCGGCGATGGCAAAGGGCAAGCCCATGGTGGTCAATCTGTGGGCCACTTGGTGCCCCCCCTGCCGCCGCGAAATGCCGGTGCTCGCTGCGGCGCAGCAGCAAGAGACAGGGGTGGCCTTCGTCTTCGCCAACCAGGGTGAAAGCGCAGCGGTAGCCCAGCGCTACCTGAGCGGCAGTGCGCTAAGTCTTGCCAACGTTCTGCTCGACTCCGGCGCCGAGCTTGGCCGCGTCATCGGTTCGACGGCACTACCCACCACGCTCTTCTACGATGCCAGCGGATGGCTGGTCGATACCCACCTGGGTGAGCTGTCGGCGGCCTCGCTGGCCAGTAAATTAGAGAAATTGCGCACGCGCACAGACCTCTCAACCAAGGAATAAATACCATGATCAAAAAACCATCCATTCAATCTGCAGTTTTGTATGGCCTGCTCGGCATCGCCCTGGGTGCACAGGCCAAAAACTGGCCCGCACCGATCAAGGCGCTCGAAGCCCAGGGCGTTGAGGTGATGGGGACTTTTGAAGCGCCAGGTGGACTGACCGGTTACGCCGGCATGGTCCGGCAACAACCGCTGGCCATCTACGTCACCAGCGACGGCAAGCAAGCCATCATCGGCTCCATGATCGACGCCAAAGGAGTTGACCTGAGCCAGGAACCGTTAAGCAGGCTGGTGAGCAAACCCATGACCGAGAAAATCTGGAAGCAGCTTGAGGGCAGTACATGGATTGCCGATGGCGTTAAAAATGCCCCCCGTATCATTTACACATTCACCGACCCTAACTGCCCTTACTGCAACAAGTTCTGGAACGACGCCAGACCCTGGGTCAAGGCGGGCAAGGTGCAGGTGAGGCACATCATGGTGGCGGTGCTCGGACCCACCAGCCCGGGGAAGGCGGCGGCACTGCTCTCTGCGCCGGATCCGCAGGCCGCGCTGACCCAACATGGGCAACAACACGGCAGCGGAGGTGTGAAGCCCTTGGCTCAAATTCCGCCCAAAGTTCAGGCGCAGATCGACGCCAATCAGGAGCTGATGCAGCAACTGGGATTTTCTGGCACGCCGACTACCCTTTACAAAGACACTGACGGCAATCTGCAAAATATCCAGGGGGCGCCATCGGCGGACATGCTGAGTCGAGTTCTTGGGCCGCGTTGAGCCGGTTCAGGGATGCGGATGGACAAGCGTTTTGTTTGTTTCGTTTCGAAGCAGGCCAGGCGTTGAACCACTCACCGCCAGCCGCCACAAATCCGCGCTACCGGATGCGCGGCGCGGCCAGCAATTGCTCTGGCAGCGTGAAGTAGGCCGAAGTTGCGCCGCGACACTCTCGCGCCTGCTCCAGTTCATGGCGGGCGACGCTGCGCAAATGCACTTCATCTGGACCATCAAGCAGTTGCATGGCGCGGCCCCAGGTCCAGAAGTAGGCCAGCGGCGTGTCCGGCGACAGACCCATGGCACCAAACACCTGCATGGCGCGATTCACCACCCGCGTCTGCAAGCGGGCCGCCACCACCTTGATGGCGGACACATCGACCCGGCTCTGGCTATTTTTTTGTGCCGGCTCAGCCTGGTCCAACCGCCAGGCGGCGTGCAACACCAGCAGGCGGGCCTGGTCGATTTCCAGGCGCGACTCGGCAATCCATTCCTGCACGTTGGCGAACTCGGCCAGGTACTTGCCGAAAGCGTGGCGCTCCAGCGTGCGCTCGCACATCAAGGCCAGCGCAAGTTCGCACTGGCCTATGGTGCGCATGCAGTGGTGGATGCGCCCCGGACCCAGACGGGCCTGCGCCATAGCGAAGCCGGCACCCGCCTGGCCCAGCAGATTCGTCACCGGCACGCGCACGTCCGCGAACACAATTTCGCAATGGCCCTCGGGCGAGTGGTGCTGCATGATCGGGATGTTGCGCACCATAGTGACGCCGGCTGTGTCCAGCGGCACCAGCACCATGCTGTGCTGCGCGTGTGTTCCGGCTCGCTCGTCGCCGCTGCGGCACATCACGATCAGTAACTTGCAATTGGGATGCGCGGCACCGGTGATGAACCATTTGCGGCCGTTGAGCACCAGTTGCTCGCCCTCCTGGTGCATACAAGTCTGAAGGTTGGTCGGGTCCGAGGAGGCCACGTCGGGCTCGGACATGGCAAAGGCCGAGCGAATCTCACCCTCGAGCAGGGGCCGCAGCCACTGGCGCTCTTGTTCGGGCGTGGCAAACAACTGCAACAATTCCATGTTGCCGGTGTCCGGAGCGCTGCAGTTGAACACCTCCGAGGCCCACGGCAGGCGCCCCATGATCTCGGCCAGCGGCGCGTAGTCCAGATTGCTCAGCCCCTGGCCGGGCTGGTCCGCGCGCAGCGCCGGCAAGAACAGATTCCACAAACCTTCCGCCTTGGCCAGCGTCTTGAGGTCTTCCATGAAGGACGGGGGATAGACGCCCTTGGCCACCGAGCGATGCCAGGCGCCGTTGTAGGGCAGCACGTAGCGCTCGATGAAGCCTTCCAGGTGCTGACGCATGGCCTGCACCTGCGGCGAATAATCGAAATCCATAAACTGCCTTTCTGCTCGGTCACAAGACCCTAGTCTGCCAACCTTGGGCCACTTTGGCTGTCACCTCGGCGCCCATCCGCACCGGGCACCAGCTCTGGCGCTCAATGCCGGCGTTGTCAACCAGCGCCTGCGTTTGCCTGCCGACTAGCGTTCATGCGGTTTGAGGCGGGAACCAGTGCTGCGTACGGTTGATGATGGCCACCAGCGACAGCATCACCGGCACCTCCACCAGCACTCCCACCACGGTGGCCAGTGCTGCGCCCGAGTGCAGGCCGAACAGTGAGATCGCCACCGCCACCGCCAGCTCGAAGAAGTTGGAGGTGCCGATCAGGCAGGCCGGGCCCGCTACCTTATGCGGCAGTTTCAGCATTTTGGCGGCAACATAGGCGACGGCAAAGATGCCGTAGCTCTGCAAAATCAGCGGCACCGCAATCATGGCAATCACCAGCGGTTTGTCGATGATGGTTTGCGCCTGAAAGCCGAACAGCAGCACCACGGTGGCGATCAGCCCCACCACCGACCAGGGTTTAAGTTGGGCGACAAAATCGGCCACGGCGTGGTTTGACCGGCGCTGCAAGCCATGACGCGTGGCCATGCCGGCCCCCAGCGGCAGCGCCACGTAGAGTACGGTCGACAGCAGCAGCGTTTCCCATGGCACGGTGATGTGGGTCACACCGAGCAAAAAGGCGGCAATCGGTGCAAAGGCCAGCACCATGATCAGGTCGTTGACCGAGACCTGCACCAGCGTGTAATTGGCATCGCCCTTGACCAACTGGCTCCAGACAAACACCATGGCGGTGCAGGGCGCCACCCCCAGCAAAATCATGCCGGCGATGTATTCACTGGCCGACTGCGGGTCCACCCACGGTGCAAAGATGTAGCGGAAGAACAGCACCCCCAGCGCCGCCATGGTGAAGGGCTTGATCAGCCAGTTGACCACCAGCGTCAACATCAAGCCACGCGGCTTCTGGCCCACGTCTTTGACGGCCGACCAGTCAATCTGGATCATCATGGGGTAAATCATGACCCAGATCAACACCGCCACCACCAGGTTGACGTGGGCAACTTCCAGCCCGGCGATGGCCTGAAAGGCGTCCGGCACGGCCAGTCCCAGGGCCACCCCGGCGGCGATACCCAGCGCCACCCAGAGGCTTAGATAACGTTCAAAAAGTCCCATTTCAATCTCTCTTCATCTGTGCGCTTTGGCCGGCGGTTTCCATCATGGCACCAGGGTGCCAATGCGGTCCAGCGCCGCCTTGAGTCGCGCCGGATCATGCTGCAACGCGTCCAGCGGCAGCGCCAGCAGGGCTTCAATGCGGGCGCGCAGGAGGCGATACGCCGTCATGAACGCCGCGTCAATGTCGGCGCCGGTGCCAGTGACATGGGCCGGGTCTTCCACCCCCCAATGGGTGCGCAGCACGGAGCCCAGGTAAGCCGGACAGGTCTCGCCCGCCGCGTTGGCACACACCGTGACGACAATATCGGGGCTCATGGCTAAGTTGTCCCACGACTTGCTGTGACAGCCCGCCGTGGCGATGCCTTCGCGCCCGAGCAAGGCCAGCGCGCGCGGTTGCACCTGCCCGGTCGGCCGACTGCCCGCGCTCATGGCCTTCCAGCCAGCGGGTGCGAGGTGATTGAAGGTGGCCTCGGCCAGGATGGAGCGGCAGGAGTTGCCGGTGCACAAGAAGAGGATGTTCATGTCTGAAACTTCAGCAGGGTTGCAACCAGTCGGGGCAGCTGTGGCTCAGGGACAAGCGACGGGCTGGCAAATTTCGGGGCAATGCTGCGGCTGCCCGGCACAACACTCTGCCGTCAAGTAGGCAACCAACTCTTGCATCAGCACAAGATTGGCGTGATAGCGCTGGAAGCGGCCTTCCTGCACCCCGGACAGCAGTCGGGCATGCGTCAGCGCCTTCAGGTGGAATGACAGATTGGTCGGCGGCACTGCCAGCGTGGTGGCGATTTCTCCCGCCACCAGGCCCTGCGGCCCGGCTCTGACCAGTAAGCGGAAAATGTCCAGACGCACCCCAGAGGAGAGCGACTCAAAGACGGTAGTTGCCGATAATTTGTCCACTATTCAATAGTACAACAATTATTGAAGTATTGATGCAAGTTTATCCCAGAGCAGGCGAGTGGCCAGCACTGCCAAGGGGTCCATTCAACCCAGATTGTCCATTGGGGTTTGGAGGGTAGGTGGATGCAGTGGCGAGGCAGTTTTGTCCTGACTGAGGCGTCCATAGCTTGGGCTATGGACAACGAAGAAGGGCAAAAATGGCCGCCAAT
>JAKFXU010000253.1 GCA_021731215.1 Rhodoferax sp. | reverse complement strand
TGCCGCCTACCTTCGATTTGTGTTCGAAGGTCCAACGGTAGCCCCGCCTCCCGGACCCGCCCGGTGTAGGCCTCTAACCGGCCAACATAGTTGTCGTCAACCGGCCAAGGTAATTGTCGTCAACCACGTTTGCGTGCGGCGGCGATTGACTGGTCTATGCAGGTAAAAATCGGGCCATGACCAGGAATCACAATTCGGGGCGAAAGTGATTCAATTAAGTCGATGGTTCTTCCTACCTCCTCAAACGCATCAGAGCCTTCTAGTTCCGGAAAAACAACCCCGAAGCCACTCTCCCACAGGGCATCCGCCGACACCAGAACACCGGAAGTCGGTTCAAACAGGATAACTGAGTGGGGATCATGCCCGGGCGCAGCATGAACCTGCCACGACAAGTCGCCCAGTGCGATCTCTGTTCCGGGCGCAAGCACGGTGTCGAATCGAAACGGCGGGCAACTCTGACCAGTCGGGGAATAGGTAAGCGCGTCGGGGTCCCAGGTGCGGACGTGTTTTGCTAGGCCGGGTGGAATGTGCGTCCTCAAGTCCGGGTAGCGGTCTTGCAGCGCAGCGTTGCCGCCACAATGGTCGCTGTGCAGGTGGGTATTGACCAGCACATCAAGTTCGCGCCCGGCCAGGGCCGATTCAACCAGCGACAGCGTCTGTCCCGCATGGGTGCAGTAGCCGCTGTCAATCAGCGCCGCTGACTCCCGACCCCAAGCCAGGATGTTGTTGGACGAGAGCCAGCCGCGCTCGAACACGCGGATGCCCTGGGGGAGCGTGGGGCGGCTAGACATGTGAATTTGCAGGCATGGGGGTCACTATTTCATCAATGAGCAGCATTGTCTGCAACGCTTAGCGGACTTGTTCCAGTGTCTGGGTGATTTCCGTCTCCCCGACTCAAAAAAGCGCTGCAAGGACATCAAATCCGCCAATTTCCGGCTGCGGTTTGTCGCAGCAGCGCGACGCTGGCGACGGTGTCGCGAATTATATTTGTCGCGTCCATATAGAACCCGAGTCTATCCAGTCGCGCTGGGAAAACCGCAAGTTGCACTGATGGAATTGTGCCTGACGCAAAAAAACTGCAAAATCCAAACGATGGAAACACTAGACAAGCTGGATAAGCTGATTTTGAACAGCCTGCAGTCGAACGCACGCGCCACCTATGACCAGATCGGCGAGACTGTCGGCCTGTCGCCCAGTGCGGTGCTGAGGCGGGTGAAACGTCTCGAAGAAGCCGGCGTCATTGACCGCTATGTGGCTTTGCTCAAGCCGGAGGCGGTCGGTTTGGGTCTGATGGCACATATCAACGTCAGGCTCGAAAAAGTCACCGAAAGCCACAAACTCCATCCTCGAGACCTGTTTCGGGCCAGCGTTCAGACCTGGCCCGAGGTTGTGGAGTGTGAGGCCTTGAGCGGCGAAATGGACTATTTCCTGCGGGTCTTGGTGCGCGATATGAGTGCGTACTCACACTTCGTCATGGATACACTGTTAAAGCATCCCAGCGTGCAAGACTGCCGCACCAGTTTTGTGCTGGAGCGGGTCAAGGCGACCACCACGCTGCCCTTGTGAGCCGTTTTCTTTGGGCAGGCAAGTCTAGGGAAAACCCTTATATTCCACCCATGGTTAAAACAAAAGCTTTGATTGACACCGAGCGGCCCGCTGACGCGGTGCCGGCGCGCCATGCACTCGATGGCTTGGCGCCGCTTGTGCCTTACCAGTCGCCGCTGCTGGTGCCAATCCGCTCACTGGGGGTGGCGCATCGCCAGCGCATTGCCCGTCATCTGCTGGCGCTGGACCAGCACGACCGCTACCTGCGTTTTGGCTTCATGGCCAATGACGAGCAAATCCAACGTTATGCGGACAGCCTGAATTTTGAGCGTGACGATATCTTCGGTATTTACAACCGGCGGCTTGAGCTGATTGCGATGGCGCATCTGGCGTTCAGTGCCGATCGCGCGCTCAAGGCCTGCGCCGAGTTTGGCGTGTCGGTCTTGAAGTTGGCGCGCGGACGCGGCTATGGGGGGCGCCTGTTTGACCGGGCTGCCATGCACGCCCGCAACGAAGGCGTGAGCCGAATGTTCATTCACGCCCTGAGTGAAAACACGGCCATGCTCAAGATCGCGCGCAATGCGGGCGCCACGCTCGAGCGCGATGGCGCCGAATCCGAGGCCCATTTGCTGCTGCCGCCGGCCACGCTGGACTCGCGTTTGACCGAGTTGCTGGAAGAGAACCTGGCTCAGGCCGACTACCGCATCAAGGTGCAGGTCAAGCAGTTCCGGGACGTGCTGTCCGGGCTACAGGCGCGGCGGCGCGGCCTGCCGCAGGCGCCACCCAGCCGCCCGAAGTGACGCGGGTGCGGGGTCTGGCACAAAGGGTCACGGTAATCCGCTATCCTTGAGGGTCCCCAACAACTGCATGTCCTGCGCCTCTGGCTGTGTCAGACCCCTACCCCGCGCGTCTTCCTGACCGGGAAGACAAGCGCACTTTCCTGCGCAAACTGGCCGAGTTTCTCCACCCGGGGCCGGACTCTACCGCCGAGTTGATCGAAACCCTGGCGGAAGCCGAAGAAAACAACATCATCGGCGCCGAATCGCGCATGATGCTCGAAGGCGTGATCCGCATGGCTGACATGACGGCCGGTGATGTGATGGTGCCGGCGACCCGGATGGACCTGGTCAATATCGGTGAGCCGCACGATGCGTTGCTGCATGGGGTGATCGACGCGGGGCACTCACGTTTTCCGGTGTTTGAGGGGGAGCGCGAGAACATCATCGGCATCCTGCTGGCCAAGGACTTGCTCAAACTCCAGCGCGCGCCCGAGCACAACATCCGCGCCCTGCTGCGCCCGGCCGTCTTTGTGCCGGAAAGCAAGGGCCTCAACGATTTGTTGCGTGAGTTCCGTGGCAACCGCAATCATCTGGCCATCGTGATCGACGAATTTGGCCGCGTCGCCGGTCTCATTACCATCGAGGACGTGCTGGAGCAAATCGTCGGCGAGATCGAAGACGAGTTCGATATTGCCCAGGACGAGGGCGATATTTATGGCCTGGCGGACCGTACCTATCGCGTCAGCGGCGATACCCCGATCGAGCGCGTCGAGGACGCCTTCGGCGTCAAGCTGGTCAGTACCGACCCGCAGGACGAGTTCGACACCATTGGCGGCTTGATTGCCCATCAAATGGGTCACGTCCCCAAGCGCGGTGAGCGCCACGTGCTGGCTGGGCTCAACTTTGTGGTGATGCACACCAAAGGTGGCGCCGTCAAATGGTTCAAGGTGTCACCGCTCGCCAATGAATCCGCCTGAGGGTCGGAGCCACTGGCGCGCCATGGCCGCAGGCCAGGCGCAACATGTCACGCCGCTGCGAATGGCGCTGGCCTTGCTCGCCGGCGGCCTGCACGCCGCCAGCCTGGCCTGGCCCCTGTCGCTCCCATCCCCGGTCGCCCTGCTGCTTGGTTTGCAGCCGGGCCAGCCGGTCTGGTGGCTCCAACTGCTGGCTTTGGCGCTGCTGGCGTGGCTGCTCAATGGCGGTCAAAGCAAAGGCGACGGTGGTCATGGCCACCGGGGCTGGCGGTTGGCGGCGCTGTGGGGCTGGTTATTTGCCACCGCCTGGCTGGCCGGCACCTTTTGGTGGACCTTTGTCGCCATGCACACCTATGGCGGTTTGCCGGCCATCCTGGCGGCGCTGGCGGTGCTTGCACTGGCCGCGCTGCTGGCGCTGTACTATGCCGGCGCCTGTGGGCTATTCGTGGCGCTGGCCCCCGTCAATAAAGCCGGGGCAGCCATTATTTTTGCAGCGCTGTGGCTGTTGGCCGAGCTGGCGCGTGGCCGCTGGCTCACCGGTTTTGGCTGGGGCGCCTCCGGCTACGCCCATGTGGACGGGCCGCTGGCGGGCTTTGCGCCCCTGCTGGGTGTATACGGCCTATGCGCGCTGGCGGCATGGCTGGCCATGACCCTGGTTCTGTGGCTACAGCCAGTGAGAGTAGGGCAGGTTTGCTCGTGGCGCGATCGGATGGCCGGCCTGCCGGCGCTGCTGTTGGTGCTGGCCCTGCCAACGGTCTACCGCATGGACCAGACCGAGTTGACCCAGTCCACTGGGCAACTGGCCGTCACGCTGCTGCAGGGCAACATCCCGCAGAACGAGAAATTCGAGGCCGGCACCGGGGTGCCGCTGGCCCTGCAGTGGTACGCCGAGCAACTGCAGGCCAGCCGCAGCGCGCTGGTGATCGCGCCTGAAACCGCCATTCCGCTGTTGCCGCAGCAGTTGCCGCCAGACTACTGGGCGGCGCTGCAACAACGCTTTGCCACTGGTCAGCAGGCGGCCCTGATTGGCATGCCCTTGGGCGACTATCAGGCGGGCTACACCAACTCGGTGGTGGGATTGAAGCCGGGGCAGGCGCAGCCCTGGCGCTACGACAAACAGCACCTGGTGCCGTTTGGCGAGTTCATCCCGCCGTTTTTCAAATGGTTCACCGAGCTGATGAATATTCCACTGGGCGACTTCAATCGCGGCGCCCTCAAGCAGGCGCCATTCGAATGGCAGGGGCAGCGACTGGCGTCCAATATCTGCTACGAGGATCTGTTCAGCGAGGAGCTCGGCCTGCACTTTAGCGACCCGGCCCAGGCCCCCACCATCTTTGTCAACGTCAGCAATCTGGCCTGGTTCGGCAACAGCCTGGCAATGGACCAGCACCTGCAGATTGCGCGCCTGCGCGCCCTCGAGTTCGAGCGCCCCTTTGTGCTGGCTACCAATACCGGAGTCAGCGCGATCGTGGACCACCGGGGCCGCATCGTCAGCGCCCTTCCCCGCGCTACCCGGGCGCTGCTGGTGGGCGAGGTGGAGGGCCGCAGCGGTGTCACGCCTTATGCCTGGTGGCTGGCGCGTTTCGGGCTGTGGCCGTTTTGGCTGGTGGCCTTGAGCCTGGTGCTGCTGGCAGCGCGGACCCGACGTGCCAGACTGGCAGCCTGGGAAGCCCCGTAAAATCCACGCCTTGCACGCGCAGGTCGTGTGTGTGTTTTCAAACTCCAGGGCGCAGCCCGTCCCAGCCGACCCAAGCCATGTTGACCTTTCAGCAAATCATTTTGAAACTGCAGTCCTACTGGGATGCCCAGGGCTGCGCCTTGTTGCAGCCCTATGACATGGAAG
>JAKFXU010000326.1 GCA_021731215.1 Rhodoferax sp. | reverse complement strand
CGTACCAGGACTTTGGCGCCGGCCAGTTCATCTGGCGCGCCGGCGACCCGAAGGTAGAAGGCTATGTGGCCGCCAGCGATGCGCGGCGCGATGGCCAGGCGGTTGGCTTTTGAGCGTGGCGCCGCAGGCACGGGGAGGGTGATTGCCGGGGTTCGCCCGCTTCTCCTTGTCTTGCCGCTCCGGTCAGACGAAGAGTTGCCCCTGCGGCTGTGTGTCAAGCAAGAGCTCCGGCCAATTCACTGCGAATGATGCTGCACCAACGCGTCCCAGTTCGCTCGGCTCGATCTTGTTCAAACATGCAGCGCATGCCCCAACGCCCGCAGCGCCGCCTCCTGCACCGCTTCGCCCAGGGTCGGGTGGGCGTGAATGGTGCCGGCCACATCCTCCAGCGTCGCGCCCATCTCGAGCGAATGCGAAAACGCGGTGCTCAGCTCCGACACGCCGGCGCCGACTGCCTGCCAACCGACGATCAAATGGTTGTCGCGCCGCGCCACCACGCGCACGAAGCCGTCGCTGGCTTCGAGCGTCATGGCGCGGCCGTTGGCGGCGAACGGAAAGTGGGCGCTGATGCAGTCCAGCCCGGCCTTCTCGGCCTCCTTGGGGGACAGGCCGGCGCTGACGATTTCGGGGTCGGTGAAGCACACCGCCGCAATCGCATGGGGGGCGAAGTGGCGGCGTTGGCCGGCGATGATCTCGGCCACCATCTCGCCCTGCGCCATGGCGCGGTGCGCCAGCATCGGCTCGCCGGTCAGGTCGCCGATGGCCCAGACGTTGCGCATCGAGCTGCGGCACTGGTCGTCCACCTTGAGCGCGCGCCCCTGCATCGCCAGCATCAGTTGCTCCAGGCCCCAGCCGTGGGTGCGCGGCACGCGGCCAATCGCCACCAGCACCTGGTCGGCGGCGAGTTCGCTCTCGCGAGCGGCGCCGTCGAGCACGCGCACCGCATCGCCGGCGGCGTTGAGGCCCTGCACCTGGCAGCCCAGGTGCACTTGCACACCGAGCTTGCGCAGCGAGGTGGCCACCGGTTTGACCAGTTCCTCGTCGTACAGCGGCAGGATGCTGTTTTGCGCCTCCACCACCGTCACGTCGGCGCCAAGTTTGCGGTACACCATGCCCAGCTCCAGCCCGATGTAGCCCGCGCCCACCACCACCAGCCTGGCCGGCACGGCAGCGGGTGACAGGGCCTGCGTGGAGGAGATGACCCGCCCGCCAAAGGGCATGCCGGGCACTCCCAGCTCGACCGAACCGGTGGCCAGCAGCAGATGCTCGCACTGGATGCGCATGGGCTCGGCCTCGGGCAAGGCCCGCGTCACGTCCACGGTCTTGCCGTCCACAATCCGGGCCCAACCCTTGACCACCTTGACACCGTGCTTCTTGAGCAAGGCGCCCACGCCGCCGGTGAGCCGGGCCACGATGCCGTCTTTCCAGCGCACGGTCTGTGCGATGTCGATGCGCGCCGACTCCACGTGAATACCCAGCGTGGCGTCGCCCATGAAGCGATGCGCCTGGTGGTAGGCCGCGGCCGCATGGATCAGCGCCTTGGACGGAATGCAGCCGATGTTGAGGCAGGTGCCGCCCAGGTTGTCGCCTTCCACCAGCGTGGTGGCAATGCCGAGCTGCGCCGCGCGAATGGCGGCCACGTAGCCGCCGGGTCCGCCGCCAATGACGAGCAGCGTGGTGTGTTGTGTTTCCATGAACTACTCCACAAACAGGGTGGCCGGACTCTCCAGATAGCCACGCATCAATTGAACAAACTCGGCCGCATGCATGCCGTCCACCACGCGGTGATCGAACGAGGACGACAGGTTCATCATCTGGCGCGCCACCACCAGGCCGCCTCTGATCATGGGGCGTTCGACCATGCGGTTGACGCCCACGATCGCCACCTCCGGGTGGTTGATCACCGGGGTGGTGACGATGCCGCCCAGCGCGCCCAGGCTGGTGAGGGTGATGGTGGAGCCCGACAGCTCCTCGCGCGTGGCCTTGCCACTGCGCGCCGCCTCGGCCAGGCGCGCCACCTCGGCGGCGCAGGCCCACAGGTCGCGCGCTTCGGCGTGGCGCACCACCGGCACCATCAGGCCGCCTTCGCTTTGCGTGGCAATGCCCAAGTGCACCGCGCCGAAGCGGGTCACGATGGCGGCGTCATCGTCATAGCGCGCGTTGATCTGCGGAAACTGGCGCAGCGCCAGCACCAGCGCGCGCATCACGAACGGCAGCACGGTGAGGCGACCGCGCGCTTAGCCATATTTGGCGTTGAGCTTGGCGCGCAGGGCTTCGAGCTCGGTCACATCGATTTCTTCGACATAGGCAAAGTGCGGGATGCGGCGTTTGGACTCCTGCATCTTCTGCGCAATCTTGCGGCGCAGGCCGATCACCGGCACCGCCTGCTCGTCGTTGCGTTGGGCATAGCGTTGATCGGCGCTACCGGTTGCTGCCGTGCCTTGCGCTGCGCGCGCGGCGTAGGCGTCCAGGTCGGCTTGCACGATGCGCCCGGCGGGGCCGCTGCCGGGCACGAATTGCAGCTCGATGCCCAGCTCCCAGGCCTGGCGGCGCAGCGCTGGCGAGGCGATGGGTTTGTCACCGGGTTGACGGACGTGCGCCACGGTTGCGCCGTTGGCACCCTCGCGCCGTGCCGGCGCTGCGGTTGCGGTCGGTGCTTGGGCGGGTGCTGCAACCGGGGCTGGCGCATCGGGCCTGGCCTGCGTTGGCGCTGCCGTCGGCGCTGATGCGGCGGGCGCAGCCGGTGCTGCCGGGGTGGTGGGTGCAACAGCTTGTGCCGCGCCACCGTCTTTCACATTGCCCGCCCCCGCCACCTCGATGCGAATCACCTCGGAGCCCACCGCCATCACTTGGCCAACGACACCACCCAAAGCCAACACCTTGCCCGCCACCGAGGACGGGATTTCGACCGTGGCCTTGTCGGTCATCACGTCGGCCAGGATCTGGTCCTCGGCCACCACATCGCCGACTTTCACATGCCAGGCGACCAACTCCACCTCGGCAATGCCTTCGCCGATATCCGGCATCTTGATTATGTGAATACCCATCATGCCTCCATCGTGCGTTTGAACGCAGCAGCGACCCGTGTCGGGCCCGGAAAATAGGCCCACTCCTGGGCATGCGGATAGGGCGTGTCCCAACCCGCCACGCGTTCAATCGGCGCTTCCAGGTGGTAGAAGCAATGTTCCTGGATCAGCGCAATCAGTTCGGCGCCAAAACCGCTGGTGCGCGTGGCCTCGTGCACCACCACGCAGCGGCCGGTCTTCTTGACCGAGGCCACGATGGTGTCCAGGTCCAGCGGCCAGATGCTGCGCAGGTCGATGATTTCGGCATCGATGCCGCTCTCGTTGGCCGCTGCTTCGGAAACGTAGACCATGGTGCCGTAGGTGATCACCGTCAACGCCTTGCCGGGGCGCAAGATCGCCGCCTTGTCCAGCGGCACGGTGTAGTAGCCCTCGGGCACTTCACCCATCGGGTGTTTGGACCAGGGCACCACCGGCTGGTCATGGTGGCCATCAAACGGTCCGTTGTACAGGCGCTTGGGCTCCAGAAAAATGACCGGGTCGTCGTTCTCGATCGAAGCAATCAGCAGGCCCTTGGCGTCATAGGGGTTGGACGGCATCACGGTGCGCAGGCCGCAGACCTGGGTGAACATCGCCTCCGGGCTCTGGCTGTGGGTCTGGCCGCCGTAGATGCCGCCGCCGCAGGGCATGCGGATGGTGATGGGGCAGGTGAAGTCGCCGGCCGAGCGGTAGCGCAGGCGCGCCGCTTCTGAGACGATCTGGTCGCTGGCCGGGTAGAAGTAGTCGGCAAACTGGATCTCCACCACCGGACGCAGGCCGTAGGCGCCCATGCCGACGGCGGTGCCAACGATGCCGCCTTCCGAGATCGGCGCGTCAAACACGCGCGAGCTGCCGTATTTTTTCTGCAGGCCTTCGGTGCAGCGAAACACGCCGCCGAAGTAGCCGACATCCTGGCCATAGACGACTACGTTGTCGTCGCGTTCCAGCATCACATCCATGGCCGAGCGCAGCGCCTGGATCATGGTCATCGAAGATGTAGCCCCCGCGCTTGTCGCTGCGCGTACTGCGCTGCCCCCCGAGGGGGTGTTCACTTGCTTGAGGCGGCTCTGCGCTGCGTTCAGCATATTGGTGTTGTCTTGGCTCATGATCAGATTCCCAGTTCCTGACGCTGGCGGCGCAGGTGCTCCGGCATCTCTTTGTAAACGTCTTCAAACATGGCGGCCGGGCTTTGCATGTGGCCATCGGCCAGCGTGCCGTAGCGCTCGGCTTCTTTTTGGGCCGCCGCCACTTCAGCTTCGAGTTCCTTTTGCGTGGCTTCGTGTTCGGCGTCGGACCAGGCGCCCAGACCGATCAAGTGCTGCTTCAGGCGCGCAATCGGATCCCCCAGCGGGAAGCGCGCCACATCGTTGGCCGGGCGGTACTTGCTCGGGTCGTCCGAGGTCGAGTGCGGCCCGGCGCGGTAGGTAACCCACTCGATTAGCGTCGCCCCCAGGTTGCGGCGCGCGCGCTCGACCGCCCATTGCGAGGCGGCGTAGACCGCCAGAAAGTCGTTGCCATCGACGCGCAGCGAGGCAATGCCGTTGCCGACACCGCGTGCCGCAAAGGTGGTGCCCTCGCCGCCGGCGATGGCCTGGAAAGTGGAAATTGCCCACTGGTTGTTGACCACGTTCAGAATCACTGGCGCGCGGTAGACGTGGGCAAAGGTCAGGCCGGTGTGAAAGTCGGCTTCGGCGGTGGCGCCGTCGCCAATCCAGCTTGACGCAATTTTTGTGTCGCCCTTGATGGCGGAGGCCATGGCCCAGCCCACGGCCTGGATCACCTGGGTTGCCAGGTTGCCCGAGATCGAGAAGAAGCCCTGCTTCTTGCTGGAGTACATCACCGGCAATTGCCGCCCCTTGAGCGGATCGCGCTGGTTGGAAAAGAGCTGGCAGATCATGTCCACCATCGACACGTCTTCGCGCGCCAGCAGCAGGCCCTGCTGGCGGTAGGTCGGAAAGCACATGTCGCCCTCGCTCAGGGCCATGGCATGAGCCGTGGCAATCGCCTCCTCGCCCAGGCACTGCATGTAGAAGGAGATCTTCTTCTGCCGCTGCGCGATCAGCATGCGGGCGTCGAAGGCGCGCGTCTTGATCATGG
>JAKFXU010000334.1 GCA_021731215.1 Rhodoferax sp. | reverse complement strand
CGGCCGGGTGACGGTGGTGCCGTCATGGCCGGGCAGATTCACTTCTTTGAGCGTGACGGTAAAGGCTTCACCGGTGGCGGGGTTGTCCACGTCGACTGACCAGGCCAGCGTGCCGGACGGGCCGGTCTGCGGCTCGCCGCGGCTGAACATGGCGTCCATCACCGGGGTTGGCGCCTTGGTGTTATGGCCCGGCAAGGCTTTGAGCTGGTCGCAACGCCAGCGGATGACGGCGGCCGTGGCGGCGACCACGCCCGGGAACAATCGGAGTTCGCCGTGCGGTGGAAACGGCATCTCGAACGAGTGCTCTTCGGCCACGGTGGCCAGGGCGTCGAGTTTCAACTGCAGCCAGGCCGGGTCATTGGCGCGCAAGTCCATCGACAGCGTCTTGGCCAGCGCGCCCAAGCCGCGTGGCTGCTCGGTGCCGTTGACCCAGACCTCGAACGGCTTGGGTGCGCCGCCTTCCTCGGGCGCGAGCTCACCGACAAACAGGGCGAAGTCCCCAAATGGGTGATGCACCATGAAAGTCCAGGCCGGGTTGCCGGCCGGCAGTTCCGGGCGGCCTGGCCAGCGCAGCGATGACAGCACGGCGGCGGGCAGGCGATCCAGTGCCAGGCGTTGGTTGGCGCCATCGATCTGTAGCGGCGTTGCGTTAGCGGGTGAAGAGGTGGGTGTGACGCTCAGGACCGAGCCCAGCACCGCGTTGGGCCGGTAGGTGGCCAGGCCTTTCAAGCCCGACAGCCAGGCTTCCATGTAGAGGTGCTGGAAATCGGCATAGGGGTAGTCCGCCGGCACGTTGACGGTTTTGGAGATGGCGGTGTCGATGAAAGGTGCGACCGCTGCCACCATTGCTTCATGGGCCTGGGCGCTCATTTCCAGTGCTGTCACGAAGGCCGGCGTCAGTGCCGCATCCTCGCCACGCAGGTGGCGATAAAGACGCCAGGCGTGATCCTCCACGGCATACTCCTTGAAGCTCCCGTCGGCCATGCGCTTTTTGCGCGTGTAGCTCCAACTGAAGGCGGGCTCAATGCCGTTGCTGGCGTTATCGGCAAAGGCCAGACTGATGGTGCCGGTCGGCGCAATCGAGAGCAGGTGTGAATTGCGCAGGCCGTGCGCGCGCACGCGCTCTTTGAGGGCCGGGGACAAGCGCGAGGCAAAGGTCTGGCCGCTGAGATAGAGGTCGGCATTGAACAGCGGGAAGGCGCCGCGCTCGCGCGCCAGGTCCACCGAGGCGTCGTAGGCGGTGTCGCGCATCAACTCCGAAATTTGCCTGGCCATGTCACGTGCCTCTTGCGTGTCGTAGCGCAAGTTGAGCATGATGAGGGCGTCGCCCAGTCCGGTAAAGCCCAGACCGACGCGGCGCTTGCTGCGCGCTTCTTCCTGTTGCTGGGGCAGCGGCCACACGGTAACGTCCAGCACGTTGTCCAGCATGCGGGTGGCGATGCGCGTCACCTCGGCAAATGCCACCTGGTCGAACTGGGCATTTTCTTCAAACGGATGGTCGATGAAGCGGGTCAGGTCGATCGAGCCCAGGCAGCAGCAGCCGTAGGGGGGCAGGGGCTGTTCGGCACAGGGGTTGGTGCTGGCAATCGTTTCGCAATAGGACAGGTTGTTGTCGCGGTTGATGTGGTCCAGAAACAGGACGCCGGGCTCGGCATGGTCGTAGGTGGAGCGCATGATTTGATCCCACAGCTCGCGCGCCTGCAGTTTGCGGTAAACCCACAAACCACTGTCCTTGGACTGGTAGGCGCCGGCCGCGATTTGCGCCTTGCCCGGTTCGGCCCGATGCACCAGGGCGAACTCGCCGTCCTGCTGCACGGCTTGCATGAAGGCGTCGCTGACGCCAACCGAAATATTGAAGTTTTTCAGGTCGCCGGCGTCCTTGGCATGGATGAACTCTTCTATATCGGGATGGTCGCAACGCAGAACGCCCATTTGCGCGCCGCGGCGGGCGCCGGCGGACTCGACCGTTTCGCAGGAGCGGTCGAACACCCGCATGTAGCTGACCGGCCCGGAGGCGCTGCTTTGGGTGCTGCCAACCCAGGCGCCGCGCGGGCGGATGCGCGAGAAGTCATAGCCGACACCGCCGCCCCGGCGCATGGTCTCGGCCGCCTCGGTCAGGGCGGTGTAAATGCCGGGGTGGCCGTCTTCCACATGGGCGATGGAGTCGCCCACCGGCTGCACGAAGCAGTTGATCAGCGTGGCCGACAAATCAGTGCCGGCGGCCGATTGAATCCGTCCGGCCGGTAAAAAACCATGTTGCAGTGCGTGCAAAAATTTTGTTTCCCATTGTTTTTGCTGCTCCGGCGCCTCCACTTTGGCCAAAGCACGCGCGACGCGCTGATTCACGTCGAAGATGCTTTGCTCGGCGCCTTTGCTGTACTTTTCCAGCAGCACTTCCTGGCTGATTTGCTGCGGGGCCAGTGCCAGGGCTGGTTTGGCTCGTTCGGTGGTTTTTTGCGACATGACTTGGTTTCCTGAAAAATGGCTATGGAATATGAGGACTGAGCTTGGGCAAAGCGATTGATGAAAAGCAAACTTGTTCCGGCAAGTTCAAGGGCTGGAACGCTACCGGCAGTGGTTGAAGGTGAGTATAAACACTACCGGTAGCGTAAGGACAGGAAAAAAATTAAAAAATATTTGTATCTTCCTGCTGTTGAAAACAGGCCAAAAAACATGCTATCTTGCATCGAACCATGGAATCAGAGGGATGCGCCCCTGGATTCCGTTGGGCGACTGCTTAACCCGTATGGGGAACAAGAGACTGAACCATGAATATTTCTAGCTTCGATGATTTGCTGACGGCCGCAAGACAACAGGCCCAACCGCAGCGCCTGCTGTTTGTCTTTGCCAGTGCCGAATTACCCCCGGACAGCACGGCGGCGCAGCGCGAGCATTTTCTGGCCGGGCAGGGTGGGGCGCTGGTGCCCGTCATGTGTGTCGATAAAACCCCCGGCGAATTGCTCTCTTTTGCCGAACTGGTGCAGGAGTCGCAACAGTTCGGGCAGGAGTGGAGCATTGTATTCGCGGCCGCCCTGTCCGGCAGCGCCGGCATCGAGCCCTCCAGTGAGGCGGCCGAAAAACCGCTGCAGCGCATGGTCGAAGCCATCAAGGCCGGCACGCTGGGAACATTCATTCCCTTTGATCGTCTGGGGCAGGCCATGAGGCTTGGCTAGGGATGCTTGTACACCGGTCTTCGTATTTCGTGGCATTCCCGGTAATTAATGTTCTCGAACTTTTAATCTAAGTTAAGGACGCCGCCAGCATCGCTGCCGACAATGAATCGCTCGAATCGAATAGTTGCAGCCTTCGACGAGCCCAGATTTCCATCAATGCGGTGGTTTGGCTGCAAGGTACAACGGAGTAAGAAACATGAACATTCCACGTCTTTCCAGCGTTGCGGCAGTAGTTCTACTGACAAGCTTGGCGATTTCTGCGGCGGCGCAAGAGAAAAATCCCGAAATCCCGTCCATGACCGCGGTCGAGAAGGAAACCGCCAAAAAGATTTATTTTGAACGTTGCGCTGGTTGCCATGGCGTGTTGCGCAAAGGTGCTACCGGCAAGAATCTTGAGCCGCATTGGAGCAAGACCGACAAGGACGGTAAAAAGACCGAGGGCGGTATGCTCCAATTGGGGCAGTCCCGTCTCGAGAAGATCATCGGCTACGGAACGGACGGTGGGATGGTTAACTTCGACGACATCCTGACCAAGGAAGAGCTTTCCCTGATGGCGAAGTACATCCAGAACACGCCGGATGTTCCGCCCGAGTACAG
The DNA here is from genome assembly GCA_021731215.1 of Rhodoferax sp. Taxonomy (GTDB): domain Bacteria; phylum Pseudomonadota; class Gammaproteobacteria; order Burkholderiales; family Burkholderiaceae_C; genus Rhodoferax. The sequence continues at coordinate 1,391 of JAKFXU010000334.1, read as the reverse complement.
CTTCAAGGACACGATGGATTCCTGGAAGGTGATCGTAGCGGTCAAGGATAGGCCGACCAAGCAGATGAACAAGTTCAACCTGAAGAATTTTTTCTCGGTTACCCTGCGTGATACCGGCGAAGTGGCGCTGATTGATGGCGACACCAAAGAAATTCGGAGCATCGTCAAGACCGGTTACGCGGTGCACATCTCGCGCATGTCGAAGTCAGGTCGCTATGTCTATGTGATCGGTCGCGATGGGCGCTTGTCCCTGATCGACCTGTGGATGGAAAAGCCAGGCGTTGTGGCGGAACTGAAGATCGGTTTCGATGCCCGTTCGGTGGACACCTCGAAGTTCAAGGGTTATGAAGACAAGTACGCCATCGCAGGTTCCTACTGGCCACCCCAGTATGTGATCATGGACGGCGATACGCTGAAGCCGCTCAAGGTGGTTTCGACACGGGGCATGACGGTGGACGGTGAGTATCACCCGGAGCCGCGCGTGGCTTCCATTGTTTCGTCCGAGATCAAGCCCGAGTGGGTAGTGAACATCAAGGAAACCGGCCAGATATTGCTGGTGGATTACTCCGACATCAAGAACCTGAAGACCACCACCATCGAGTCCGCCAAGTTTCTGCATGACGGTGGTTGGGACGCCTCCAAGCGCTACTTCCTGGTGGCGGCCAATGCCTCTAACAAGGTTGCTGCGGTGGATACCAAGCTCGGCAAGCTGGCCGCCCTGATTGACACTGCCAAGCTCCCGCACCCGGGTCGTGGCGCCAACTTTGTGCATCCGCAGTTCGGACCAGTCTGGGCGACGGGTCACTTGGGCGCCGATGTTGTGACCCTGATCAGCACGCCGTCGGAGGAGAAGAAGTACGCCAAATACAAGGGTTACAACTGGAAGGTCGTGCAGGAAATGAAGCATATGCCGGGCAACTTGTTCGTCAAGACCCATCCGAAGTCCAGGCATTTCTGGGCCGATGCGTCGCAGAATCCGGACAAGGACCTGGCTGAATCGGTGGTGGTATGGGATTTGGCTGACCTGTCGAAGCCGAAGAAGGTCCTCAACGTGGCCAAGGATTCCGGCATGCCGGAGACCAAGGCGGTCAGGCGTGCCGTGCATCCCGAGTACAACGCAGACGGTACCGAAGTATGGATATCTTTGTGGGGCGGCAAGACCGACCAATCCGCCATCGTGGTGTATGACGACAAGACCTTGACGGTGAAGAAGGTGATCACCGATCCGAAGATGATCACGCCCACCGGCAAGTTCAACGTTTACAACGAGTAAGGTTAGATCGTGCGAAGCCACGATCTGAACCGTTTGTTGGACGAGCCCGGTTCAAGCCGCAACGGCCTCGACTCCCTGAAAATATCTTTTCCCGTCGCACCGCTTGCAAGGGGCCTTG
>JAKFXU010000475.1 GCA_021731215.1 Rhodoferax sp. | reverse complement strand
CGGGAGATGATCGTGGTGGCAGAGATTGGGGCATGGGTCCCAGCCGATTTCTGGGCATTTGACAGTATGAGGCGGGGGGCCATGCCCCAATCTCTGCCACCACGATCATCTCCCGCTGCGCAGCTGACAGCTAAAGGCAAGCGCTTGAATCACTCCGAACTCTGCTGCAGCGCCCACATCTGCGCATAGCGCCCATTGGCCGCCAGCAGGTCGGCGTGCGAACCGCGCTCGATAATCCGCCCGGCCTCCATCACCAGAATCTCGTGCGCATCGACCACGGTGGAAAGCCGGTGCGCTATCACCAGCGTGGTCTTGTTCTGCGCCACGCTTTGCAGTTCGGCCTGGATCGCGCGTTCGTTGGCGGAATCGAGCGCCGAAGTGGCTTCGTCGAAGATCAGAATCGGCGGGTTCTTGAGCAGGGTGCGGGCAATCGCCACGCGCTGCTTTTCGCCGCCCGATAGTTTGAGCCCGCGCTCGCCCACCATGGTGTCGTAGCCCTTGGGCGTGGCGCTGATGAAGCTGTGAATGTGGGCGGCGCGCGCTGCCTCTTCCACCTCGGCGCGGCTGGCGCCGGGTTTGCCGTAGGCGATGTTGTACTCCACCGTGTCGTTGAACAGCACGGTGTCTTGCGGCACGATGCCGATGGCCTGGCGCACGCTGGCCTGCGTCACCTGCCGGATGTCCTGCCCGGCGATCAGAATCTGGCCCTGCTGCACGTCGTAAAAGCGGAACAGCAGCCGCGCCAGGGTGGACTTGCCCGAGCCGGAGGGGCCGACCACGGCCACCGTTTTGCCGGGCGGGATCTCGAAGCTGATGTCATGCAGGATGGGGCGCGCCGGCTCGTAGGCAAAGTAGACGTTTTTGAATGCCACGCTGGCGCCGCCCTCACCCCGACCCTCTCCCAGAGGGAGAGGGAGAAATAGCGCCACCGCGCCGGGCAGGTCGGCCACTTCGCGCCCGCGCTCCATCAGGGTGAACATCTTGTCCAGGTCGGTCAGGCTTTGCTTGATCTCGCGGTACAGCACACCCAGGAATCCGAGCGGAATGTAGAGCTGGATCATGAAGGCGTTGACCATCACCAGGTCGCCCAGCGTCATGCGGCCATCGACCACGCCCTGGGTGGCGCGCCACAGCATGGCGACCAGGCCGGTGGCGATGATCAGTTGCTGGCCGGTGTTGAGCAGGCTCAGCGTGGTCTGGCTCTTGACGGCGGCGCGGCGGTAGCGCTCCAGGTTCTCGTCGTAGCGGCGCGCCTCGAACTCTTCGTTGTTGAAGTATTTGACGGTCTCGTAATTGAGCAGCGAGTCAATGGCGCGGCTGTGGGCTTTTGAATCCAGCTCGTTCATCTCTTTGCGAAAGCGGGTGCGCCACTCGGTCACCAGCACCGTGAAGCTGATGTAGAACAGCAGCGCAATGATGGTGATCCAGGCAAACCAGGCGTCAAACTTGACGGCCAAGAGCGTCAGCACCATGGCCACCTCGATCAGGGTCGGAATGATGCTGTAGAGCGAGTACGAGATCAGCGAATGAACCGCCCGCGTGCCGCGCTCGATGTCGCGCGTCATGCCGCCAGTCTGGCGCTCCAGGTGAAAGCGCAGGCTCAAGGCGTGCAAATGACGGAACACCTGCAAGGAGATGCTGCGCGCGGCGCCTTCGGTGGCCTTGGCAAAGATCAGCTCGCGCAACTCGGTAAACAAGGTGGTCGACAGGCGCAGCAGGCCGTACGCCAGCAGCAAGGCCGCCGGCACCACCAGCAGGGCCTGGGCATCGATGCCGCCCTTGGGGTTCATGGTGTCAACCAGTTCCTTGAGCAGCAAAGGCACGCTGACGTTGGCCATTTTGGCGCCAACCATGAACGCCAGCGCCGCCATCACGCGCCATTTGTACTGCCACAAATAGGGAAACAGGCGGCGCAGGGTGGCCCAGTCGGAGCGGGCAGTGGCGGGCGCTGTGGCGGCGCCGTGATCGGAGGCGGTGTGTTCGCCAGAGCGGCGCATGGGTGACAATCTCAAAACTTAAACAACCTCGATTGTGCCCATGTCCGCCAACCCCAGCACCGACCCCGACCCGGGCGCGAACCCGGCGCGCGCCAGCCGCGCCGCCAGCGTCCCGTTGCCGACCGACCAGGAACTGGTGCTCAAGGTCATTCCCATGCCCGGCGACTGCAACGCCAACGGCGATATTTTTGGCGGCTGGGTGATGGCGCACGTTGACCTGGCCGGCGCGGTGGTGCCGGCGCGCTACGCCGGTGGCCGCATGGCCACGGTGGCGGTCAATGAGTTTGTATTCAAGCACCCGGTGCGGGTCGGCGACATTCTGTCCTTTTTCGCCAAGCTGACGCGCATCGGCCGCACCTCGATCACGGTCAAGGTCGAGGTTTTTGCCGAGCGTTTTGGCTCGCAAAATGAATACACCAAGGTGACGGAAGCGTCGCTCACCTATGTGGCCATCGATGAGGCCGGCCAGCCGCGTGAAGTGCCCAAAAGGCTGATCTGAAAGACGCCCCCGGTATTTTGTGTCGGTGGGCGCGACACCCCTCAGCCGCAAAGTGCCTGCTGGACTGCCGGGCTTGAGCCCTCAGCCCATGCAGCCTCAATCAGCCGCTTGACCTCGACGCCGGCTGGCGCCAGCCGGCACAGCGTCGTCCGGTGCAAATTCCAGCCCGCCAGCGGCCCCGGCTGCTTTGCGTCCTGGGCCGCTGGCGAATTCAATTCGTATTTGATTTTGGTCAACGCCGGCCGCCATGAATGGCCGAGAATGACCCCAACAAAAACGCCCAATTGGCGTATTCCAGGCTGTTTACCGGCTTGACATATCGCTGGTTGGCTGCTCTGATTTGTTCATTGGCGGCAAAGCAACGGAGGATCCGTAGTTGGCAATACCCCATGAGCCTTTGCCCTCCAGCGAGGCGGTCGAAGCCGCGATCTCCAAGGTGCTGGCGGCCGAGCGCGAGGCGCGCGAGTCCGTCCTCGCCTGTCGCCGGCAGGCTGAAGAGCTGATCGAAGCGGCCCGCCAGCAGGCCCGCTTGATCAGCGATCGCTGCGAGCGAAGAATGCAGACGATTCGGCAGGGCCATGCACAGGCGCTGGCACAAAGGCTTGCCGCATTTCAGGACGAATCCAAGCAGTTCAAGAAAGCCTATATCCCTACGGCAGAGGAGTTGGCTCGTTTGCGGCACGCCGTCGCGACGCTGGCGGGCGAAAGCACCGGCGATACCCCATGATGATCCCTGGCAGCTTCGAATATGCACAAGTGCGGATCCAGTCGCGCTATGCGGCCCGGGCCAATGCCTCGGCTTGGCGCGAGATGGAACACGCGCGTGAACTGTCTGCGTTGATCGAGCTGGCACGCCGTTCAGGATTTGATCGCGTGGTCGCTCAGTTGCCGATGCCGCTGGGCCTGCATGAGCTTGATTGCGCGGTACGAGAACAGTGGCATGAGCGGGTCGATGAAGTGGCCGGCTGGATGCCGGTCGATTGGCAGGCGGCGCTGCGCTGGTGCTCACTGATTGTTACCCTGCCGTTTATGCAATATCTCGCGGAGGGGGGCATTCCCTATGGCTGGATGCAGCGCGACGCGTCGTTGGCGGAACTGAGGGTCCAGCCAGGCCGCCACCCCCCCGCCGCGATGGGGGCGGTGGCGCCCGTTGCCGGGCAGCATGAAACCTGGGCTGGCCCGGAGGCAGCCGCAAGCGGCTGGTACCGGGCCTGGCGCAGCCGCATGCCGCCCCTGTCAGACGAGGACGCTGCGCATTTCCTGGTGTTGGTTCGCACCGTCGAGTCCCATCGCGGCGCGTTCTCCAGGGCGGCAGTCGACGAAGGCTGGCGCCTGCGGCGCCGGCTGGAAGACAAGCTCACGGCCTTGTTTCGGCGTTCCACACTGCAACCGCTGGCTGCGTTCGCGTTCCTTGCGCTCCAATGGCTCGATCTTGAGCGTTTGCGCGGCGAGATCGCAACGCGCATTGCGTTTGCGTCGCGGAGTCTGCTGCCATGATGCGGCCGCGCCCGGCACGCTGGTTCGAGGCGCTGGTGGCGCGTGAAGACTGCGCCCTGCTGCTCGAGGCGCTGGCGGCAACCGGATTGATCGAGCTTGAAACGCGCTCGGCTGCTGCCTTGCCCCCGTATTTCGAGCAAGTGCGTCCGCTGCTGCAGCAATTCTCCGATTTGGCGCGGCGTTACCGGCACTATTGGCCGACATCAGGCCTGCAGCCGTCGGCCGTCCATGACGCTCCGGGCAAGATATTGGCTGACGTGCTCGAACGGCTGCAGGCGTGGGCCATCGAGGCCGAGCCCAGCATTCGAAGGCTGCAGCTGCTTGAATCCGAGCGCGCGGAGCTTGCGCTGTGGCAATCGATTCTGGACGCCATGGCAAGCACGACGCTGGAGCTGTCCCGGCTTTCAGCAACAGGACCGCTGCTGAGAGCAGCCGTGGTGGAGCTGCCAAAGGACGCGCAAGCGCATTTCCAGCCAGCAGCGCTGTGGCTGCGGGTTGAACACGGCCAGTCTGTGCTCTTCATTATCGTGGCCAGCCCCCCCGAGTTCGAAGCGGTCTCGGCGCAGGTCAGCGCACTCAATGGCAGGCTGCATCCGATTGCACCGTGGTTGAAGGACGAGCTCGGCCAGAGCCAGGCTTATATCAAGGCGCGCATGGATGAAATCGAGCGCGAAGCACAGGCAGCCGGCAGCCGGATCGAGGCATCGCACCACACGCATGGCCTGCGCATTCTTCTCGGGGATGCGACGCGACTCGAATGGATGATTGAAAATGTGCACGCGCTCGATGGCGGCGAGCATTTTGTCTGGGTGACCGGATGGACCAGCGACCTTGAGGGAGGCGCACTGCTGTCGGCCGTCGATCATTGCGGCGCCAGGGCGCTGCTGCATTTTCCGGCTGCTCCGGGCCATGCGCAGGCACCGCTCTTGTTCAGGAACCCAGCCTGGACCAGGCCGTTTGAACTGTTCACGCGCGCCCTGGGAATGCCGACCGGCAACGAGGCGGACCCCACTCAAGTATTGGCCATCGTTGTTCCGCTGATGTTCGGGTACATGTTTGGGGACGTCGGCCAGGGGCTGACGATCGCCACCATCGCCTGGTTCTTGCGCCGCCGCTACGTGGTAGCCCATCTGCTGTTGAGCGGAGGCATCGCGGCCGCTGCCTTCGGCTGGCTGTTCGGGTCTGTCTTCAGCA
>JAKFXU010000481.1 GCA_021731215.1 Rhodoferax sp. | reverse complement strand
CCATCTGATCTGATGGCTGCAATTACACCGCAGCTCGGCTCATGCAGGTGGCTGCAGTTGTAGAACTTGCAATGGGCCACATGGGGCTTGAGGTCCGGCATGTAGGCTGCCAGTTGGGCCGGGTCGATGTGGTTCAGGCCAAATTCCTGGAAACCGGGTGAGTCAATCAAGGCGGTGGTTTTCTCATCGTCGACCCAGTACCAGGTGGTGCTGGTGGTGGTGTGCTTGCCCGAGTTGAGCGCCTGCGAGATTTCGCCGGTCTGGGCCAGGGCGCCGGGCGCCAGCAGATTGATCAGGGTGCTCTTGCCCGCGCCCGACGGTCCCAGCACCAGCGTGGTCTTGCCGTGCAGCCGCTTGAGCAGTTCCGCGCGATCGACCTCGGCCGATGCCTTCAGTGACAGCGGCAGCACGCCGTAATGCATTTGCCGGTAGGGCCGCAGCCAGGCCCAGGCGCGGGCGAAGGGCTCGACCAGATCACTCTTGTTGAGCGCGATGATGGGCGTGATGTGTTCGGCCTCGGCCGCGATCAGGGCGCGCGAGAGCTGATTGCTGGAGAACTCGGGTTCGGCCGCGATCAGGATCAAGATCTGGTCCAGATTGACCGCAAACGATTTGGTGCGAATTTCATCCTGGCGGTAAAACACGTTGCGGCGTTGTTCGATCTGCTCGATGGTGCCTTCGTCGCGCGAGGCCTGCCACAAGACCCGATCGCCGACCAGCCCCTGGCTTTTCTTGCCGCGCGAGTGGCAGATCAGGCGCTTGCCCTCAGGGGTTTCCACCAGAAAGTGGCGGCCATAGTTGGCCACGATCAGGCCGCGGTCGAGCGTGGCGCGTTCCATCAATTGTCCGCTTGCTGGAGGGCGTCGACCCGCGCCGCGCAGTCAAAATCAGTGATTGAAATGCCACCCACATCATGGGTGTTGAAGCGCACCACGCAGCGGCTGAAATGCACCGATAAATCCGGGTGGTGATCCTGCCCATGCGCGATGAAGGCCAGCGCATTGACGAATGAAATGGTCTGGTAGTAGTTGGCAAAGGTGAAGGTCTTTTCAATCGCCACGGCGGCACCGTCGCCAGTCAGCGTCCAGCCTTCCAGATGGGCCAGATGGGCGACAACTTCGGTCGCTGTCAGGGCCCGTCGGGTCAGGGTTGACCCCTCTTTTTTCTTCAGCATGGTGGACATGACTTGTCTCTCATCGGTAGTGGCGTAGCGGTGTTCAGGCCAGCATCCGCGCCAGACGCTCGGACGCTGGCGGGTGCGAGTAGTAGAACTTCACATACACCGGGTCCGGTGTCAGGGTTGACGCGTTGTCCTCAAACAGCTTGAGCAGGGCGCTGGCGAGGTCCGCGCCGCTGGTTTGCGCCACGGCGTAGGCATCGGCTTCGAACTCGTGCTGGCGCGAGAGTTGGGCAAACAGCGGCGTGATGAAGAAGCTCAACACCGGCACCGCCAGCATGAACAACAACAGTGCCAGGGCGTTATTGGGGGCGTCCAGGTTGGGTTGCACGCCCAGCCCGGTGTAAAACCAGGCCTGCGTCGCCAGGTAGCCCAGCAGGGCAAATCCGAGCAGGCTCAAGGCAAACAGGGACACGATGCGTTTGATGATGTGCTGGTGCTTGAAGTGCCCCAGCTCGTGCGCCAACACCGCGTCCACTTCACTCGCTGACAGCTTGGCCAGCAGGGTGTCATAAAACACCACCCGTTTGGCGGCGCCAAAACCAGTGAAGTAGGCATTGGCGTGGCCGCTGCGCTTGCTGCCGTCCATCACAAACAGACCCTTGGCGGCAAAGCCGCAACGGTTCATCAGCGCCGTTACGCGCGCCTTGAGCGCAACGTCCTCCAGGGGCGAGAACTTGTTGAACAGCGGTGCGATGAATGTGGGGTAGATCAGCAAGGCCAGCAAATTGAAACCGATCCAGACGCCCCAGGCCCACAGCCACCAGCCGCTGCCAGCCGCGCCCATCAGCCACAAAATCAGCGCCGCTATGGGCAGGCCAACGGCGGCACCAAGCAGACTCGATTTGAGCAAATCGAGCAGCCAGAGCTTGAACGTCATCTTGTTGAAGCCGAAGCGCTCCTCAATGACGAAGGTCTGGTACAGGGTCAGGGGCAAATCGAACAGGCCGCTGATCAGCACAAAGGCCGCCAGCAGGGCCACCTGTTGCGCCATGCCGCCGCCCAGCCAGCCCAGCAGCGCCTGATTCAGGCTTGACAGGCCGCCCAGCAGGGTCCAGCCCAATAGCACGGCGGCACCCAGCGCCAGCTCCAGCAGGCCAAAACGCGCTTTGGCAATGGTGTAGTCAGCCGCCTTTTGATGGGCGGCCAGGGTCACTGTGTGCGCGAAGGCGTTCGGCACTTGCCCACGGTGCTGCGCCACATGGCGGATCTGCCGTGAGCTGAGCCAGTATTTCAAGGCCACACCCATGAGCAGCGCGAGGGCAAAAGCGAGGCTCAGCCCCAATGAAGAGGGAAGCGAGGGAATGAAATCAGCCATGGCGCCCGAGTTTAGGGCATCGGCGACAATTCTCGCCATGGACGCTACCAACACCCCCCAGGCAAGCCCAGCGCTGGCCAAATCCGACCAAAACCTGGTCTGGCTTGATTGCGAGATGACCGGTCTTGAGCCCGAGCTTGAGCGCATCATTGAAATCGCGGTCATCGTCACCGGACCCCAACTCGAACCCCGCATTGAAGGCCCGGTGCTGGTCATTCACCAGAGCAATGAGGTGCTCGACAAGATGGACAAGTGGAACAAAGGCACGCATGGCAAAACCGGCCTGATCGACAAGGTCAAGGCCTCGACCCTGTCCGAGGCGGATGCCCAAGCACAGTTGATCGCTTTCTTGAGTCAGTACGTGCCCAAGAAGGGCTCGCCCATGTGTGGCAACAGCATTGGGCAGGACCGACGTTTTCTGGCCAAGTACATGCCTAAGCTGGAGGCTTTTTTCCATTACCGCAACCTCGATGTGAGTACCCTCAAGGAGTTGTCCAAACGCTGGCGGCCAGAGGTCTACAACGCGTTTAAAAAGCAGCAACGCCACACCGCCCTGGCCGATGTGCATGAATCAATTGACGAGCTTGAACACTACCGGGATCACTTCATCAAACTGAGCAATTAGGTAGAAACCCGAATCCATGCCATAATCCTCGGCTGCGCTGCAAACAGTGGCGCATATTTGTACATCTCCCTTCATTCACTGGGTCCAAAGCAGATTCGCATCAGCGCGTTTGCTTTAAGAAGGGCCCCCAGCGCTGATTGAACTCATTTCGTGAGTCAGAGCAGGTTCCGTTTGATGGTTGATGTTTTTTAACCATTGACGGAGCAGTCGCATACCCTGCGGCGCTCGCGTGTGAGTAAATTCATGACTGACGCTTTTCAAGCGACGGGCGATACATCGCTTGTCGAAACATTTTCCAATGACGCTACCGAGATGACGCAAAACGTCGTCGAGGCCATCGAGGTCGTTGATGCGGCCCCCAACGGCTTCCTGGCCCTGGGTCTGGCTCCTGAGTTGATTCAAGCCGTGAAAGACCTGGGTTTCACCCAGCCCACCACGGTGCAGCTCAAAACCATTCCCCTGGCCATGCAAGGCCATGGCGCAGCCGACGATGCGGCACGTTTTATCGACTTGATGGTGTCGAGCCAGACCGGCAGTGGCAAGACCGCCGCCTTCCTGCTGCCCGTGCTGCACACCCTGCTGACTCAGCAGGCGCAGGCCGAGGCGAAAGAACGCGCTGATTTTGAGCAGGCTGTGGCCGATGCGGCGGCACGCGGCGAGGCGCCGCCCAAGCGCGCCAAGCGCAAAGACCCGACCAACCCGCGCCATTTTTCACCCGCTGCGCCCGGCGCCCTGATTGTTTGCCCGACGCGTGAGCTCGCGCAACAGGTTGCACACGACGCCATTGATCTGGTGCAGCATTGCCGCGGTCTGCGCGTTGCCAACATTGTGGGTGGCATGCCATACCAGTTGCAGATTGCCAAGCTGCAAAATGCCAATCTGGTGGTGGCCACGCCCGGGCGTTTGCTCGATCTGCAGCGCTCCATGCAAATCAAGCTCGATAAGGTCCAATTCCTGGTGGTGGACGAAGCCGACCGCATGCTGGACCTGGGCTTCTCCGATGACCTGGCGGAAATCAACCAACTGACCATCGGGCGCAAGCAGACCATGATGTTCAGCGCCACCTTTGCACCGCGTATCCAGCAACTCGCAGCGCGTGTGATGCGCGAGCCGCAAAAACTGCAGATCGATTCGCCGCAAGAAAAACACGCCAATATCAGCCAGAAACTGTTCTGGGCTGACAACGCGCAGCACAAGCGCAAATTGCTCGACCACTGGCTGCGCGATACCAGCATCAACCAGGCCATCGTCTTTGCCAGCACCCAGATCGAGTGCGATGGCCTGGCCAATGACCTGCAGCAAGAAGGCTTCTCCGCCGTCGCCTTGCATGGTGCTTTGAGCCAGGGCCTGCGCAACCGCCGTTTGATGGCGCTGCGCCAAGGTCAGGTGCAAATCCTGGTGGCAACCGATGTGGCCGCGCGCGGCATTGACGTGCCGACCGTGACCCACGTGTTCAATTTCGGCTTGCCGATGAAGGCCGAAGACTACACCCACCGCATTGGCCGTACCGGTCGCGCCGGGCGTGACGGCATTGCCGTGACCTTTGCCGAGTTCCGCGATCGCCGCAAGATCATGGACATCGAGTTCCATAGCCGTCAGAACTTCAAAGGCGAAGCCGTTCCTGGCCTGGAGCCGCAGCAGCGCTTCCCTGATTCGCGCCCCCAGTCCAATTTTGGCGGTCGTGACAGCCGTGGCGGTGGTGAGCACCATTCGCGCGACCGCAATTTTGGCGGTGGGGGCCGTCCCGGTGGTTTTGGTGCCAGCCGTGGCGGTTTCGCCGACAGAAACGCCGGTGGTCAGCGCGATGCTGGCGCCGGTGCTTATCAAAACAACAGCGGCGGCGGATTCGGCCAACGCGATGCCCGCAGTGGCGGCGCGCCCGAGAACTTCAGCTATGAACGCAAGGGCGGTTTCAATGACCGTTTTGCCGGCGCCCGCAACGATGGCCCGGCGCCGCGTGGAGATTTTGGTGCCCCCCGTGGTGATTTTGGCGCCCGCAAGCCGGCGTTTGGCAAGCCGATGGGCGTCAAGCCCGGCAATGGCGGCAAGGTCTTTGTGCCGCGCGACGC
>JAKFXU010000065.1 GCA_021731215.1 Rhodoferax sp. | reverse complement strand
GGACATCTTCAGTTCGCCTCGGTTACTTTGAAATATTCGGACGATGCAGCACCCGCACTGGACCGGGTTACGCTGGACATCGCGCCGGGGGAGATCGTGGCCTTTGTCGGCCCATCGGGCTCCGGAAAAACAAGCCTGATGAACCTGTTGCCGCGCTTTGTCTTGCCCACCGAGGGGCAGGTCCTGCTCGACGGCATACCGACCGCCGACTGGCAACTGGCTTCGCTCAGGCAGCAGTTCGCCATGGTGAGCCAGGATGTGGTGATGCTCAACGACAGTGTTGCCGCCAACGTCGCCCTGGGACAGGCCATCGACCGCGCCCGCGTGGCGCATTGTCTGCAAGCGGCCAACCTGGCAGACTATGTTGCGGCCCTGCCTCAGGGCCAAGACACCCTGGTCGGGCACAACGCCACGCAGCTCTCCGGCGGCCAGCGCCAGCGCCTGGCGATTGCCCGGGCCCTGTACAAAGACGCCCCCATCCTGATTTTGGACGAAGCCACCTCGGCCCTGGACAATGAATCCGAGCGGCTGGTGCAGGAAGCGCTGCAACGCCTGATGTCCGGTCGCACCACCTTGATTGTGGCGCACCGCATTTCCACCATTGAGCACGCTGACCGCATCGTGGTGATGGCGGGCGGCCAGGTTGTGGAACAGGGCTCGCACGCGGATCTGGTGGGCAAAAAGGGGCTGTACTCGCGTCTGCACCAACTGGGTTTTGGCGGCAAGACTTCCGACACAGACTATTAAAGCAGCACAATATCGTACTGCTCCTGCCCCATCGCGCTCTCGCTCTGCAGCGACACCGGCTTGCCGATGAACTCGCTCAGGCCCGCCAGGTGCTGGCTTTCTTCATCCAGAAACAGCTCGATCACCTTGGGCGAGGCCACCACGCGAAACTCACGCGGGTTGAACTGACGCGCTTCGCGCAGGATCTCGCGAAAAATGTCGTAAGTCACACTGCGGGCCGTCTTGACGATGCCTTTACCCGCACAGGTCGGGCAGGGTTCGCACAGCATATGCGCCAGTGATTCACGGGTACGCTTGCGCGTCATCTCCACCAGACCGAGTTGCGAAAAGCCACCCGCCATCGTCTTGACGCGGTCGCGCACCAGCTGTTTGCGGAATTCGGCCAGCACCGACTCACGGTGATCGTCGCGCACCATGTCAATGAAATCGACAATGATGATGCCGCCCAGATTGCGCAGCCGCAATTGCCGCGCAATCGCCTGCGCCGCTTCCAGGTTGGTCTTGAAGATGGTGTCGTCGAAATTGCGGGCGCCGACAAAACCGCCGGTGTTGACATCGACCGTGGTCAAGGCCTCGGTCTGGTCCACGATCAGATAGCCGCCGGACTTCAAATCAACCCGGCGTCCCAGCGCCTTGGCGATTTCCTCGTCGATGGCGTACAGGTCAAAAATGGGACGCTCGCCCTTGTAATGCTGCAATTTCTCGGACGCGGCGGGCATGAATTCAAGGCCAAAGGTCTTGAGCGCCTCAAACTGTTCCCGTGAATCGACCTTGATGGTTTGCGTGCGCTCCCCCACCAGATCGCGCAACACCCGCTGCAACAGGTTCAGGTCCTGGTGCAACAACGACAGGGGCGGCAGCCGCACCGAGGCGTCCTTGATGCGAGCCCAGGCCTTGCGCAAATAGCCGATGTCTTCTGCCAACTCCCGATCCGAGGCGTCCTCGCCATTGGTGCGCAGGATGAAGCCACCACCCTGGGCGCCAGCGAGCGTCTGCAGACGCGAACGAAGCTCGTCGCGCTGGTGTTGCGGTATTTTTTGTGACACGCCGACATGGTCGTCCTGCGGCAAAAACACCAGCATGCGGCCGGCAATGCTGATCTGGGTTGAGAGCCGCGCGCCTTTGCTGCCAAGCGGGTCCTTGATCACCTGCACCAGCAGCGTCTGCCCTTCAAACACCTGTTTTTCAATCGGCACTTGCGGCAGTGTGTTGCGCACCATGCTCGGCGGCTCGCCCTCGGGCTGGCGCTGCCAGACATCGGCCACGTGCAAAAAAGCGGCCCGTTCCAGCCCGATGTCGATGAAGGCGGACTGCATGCCCGGCAGCACTCGGGCGACCTTGCCCAGATAAACATTGCCGACCAGACCGCGCTCCAGCGTGCGCTCGACGTGCAGCTCCTGCAGCGCACCATTTTCGACAATGGCGACACGGGTTTCCTGCGGGGACCAGTTGATCAGAATATCTTCTTGCATGGGAGTCTGCTTAAACCTTGAAACCAAAAGACCGAAGCAACTGCGCCGTTTCAAACAGCGGCAGCCCCATGATGCCGGAGTAGCTGCCGCTCATATGCGAAATAAACGCGGCCGCCCGGCCTTGCACGGCGTAGCCACCGGCCTTGCCCAGGGGCTCTTGCGACGCCACATAGGCTTGAATCTGACGCGGGCTCAGGTCAGCAACGGTGACACGCGATGCACAGACGACCTGCTGACGCTTGCGCTGGGTACCCAAGGCCACTGCTGTCAACACCCGGTGCGTCCTGTTGGACAGCTCGCTGAGCATCCGCACGGCATCGGCGGCATCGGCTGGCTTGCCATAAATCGTCCGCCCCAAGGCCACCGTGGTGTCCGAGCAAAGCACCGGCGCTGTCGGCAAAGCCCGGCGCTTGAGCCGCTGCAATGCGGCGTCCAGCTTGAGCTGCGTAACCCGTTTGACATAGGCGGCCGGCGCTTCCTTGGGCAGTACCGCTTCCAGCGCTTCGGTGTCTTCGTCACCGTCGGGCAGCAGCAATTCATGGCGCACGCCCAACTGCTCCAGCAACTGACGTCGACGCGGGCTTTGCGAAGCAAGATAGATGAACATAGTTACGCCAATGTATGGAAATATCACTTGCGGTGATAGGGATGGTTGGCGTTGACAGACCAGGCACGGTAGAGCTGCTCGATCAGCAACACCCTGACCAAAGCATGGGGCAGGGTCAAATCGGACAAGCGAATGCGCTCATGGGCGGCTTGTTTGAAAGCCGGGTCGAGTCCATCGGGCCCGCCAATAACCAGGGCCACGTCGCCGCCCGCCAATTGCCAGTGCTGAAGTTTTTGGGCCAGGGCGAGCGTGCTCAGGGTAGCGCCTCGTTCGTCCAGCGCAACGATGCGGCAGCCTTTGGGCAGGGCGGCCTCGATACGCACCCGCTCGGCGGCGTACAAGGTCTCCAGCGTCTTGGAGCCGCGCGGCTCGGTCTTGACGGTTTTCAGTTCTACTTTGAGCTCGTGCGGGAAGCGTTTGGCGTAGTCGTCCCAAGCCGTTTGCGCCCAGTCGGGCACCCGTTGACCGACCGCAACAATCACCAGCCTCACAAAAAACCCCGGTCAGGCTTTGCGCACTGCCGTCTTTTTGGCTGCCGCCTTCTTGGCCACTGCCTTTTTCGCGGGGGTCTTGGCCGGCGCTTTCTTGGCCGCCAGCTTGACGGGTTCTTGAATCACAATTTTCTTGACCGCCGCCTTGACTACCGCCTTGGGCGCAGCTTTGGGCTCGGCGCTTGTCGCCTTGCTGCTTACTGGCTTGACCGCCGTCCTCTTGGCCGGGGTTTTCGCCGCCGCTGATTGGGCCGCCAATGTCTTTTTCACCTGCGCTTTGGATGGAAACGCTTCTGCCACACCTTTTTTGGCGGCATTCGAGCGCCTGAGGCTGCCCTCCGGTTTAAGCGCCTCTTTGGAATCTTTGGCATCCTTGACCGGCTTGGCCACCGCGGCAACGGCAGGCTTGACCGCGCCGAATTTCAGGCGCACCGGCTTGTCGCCCCACAGCTCTTCCAGGTTGTAGTACTGGCGGATATTGGGTTGCATGACGTGCACCACGGCCTGCCCGCAATCGACAATGATCCACTCGCCGTTGGCCTCGCCCTCAATCCGGGGCTTGGGAAAACCGGCATCCCGCACCGCATCGCGCACGCTGCCGGCCAGCGCCTTGGTCTGCCGGTTGGAGGTGCCCGATGCCATGATGACCCGCTCAAACAAGGCCGAAAGATGCTCGGTGTCGAACACCTCGATGTCCTGGGCTTTGACGTCTTCCAGTCCATCGACGATGGCCCGCTGAAGTTTTTGAATGTCTTTTTTGGCAAGGGTTTGAGTAGTCATCAAGCGGTCTGGTAAAGGTGGTGGTGGTCAATATAACGCGCAACGGGCTCAAAAACCAGGGGGGCAGCGCATTGATGCGCTGCAATTCGGGCCCGAATGTCGGTTGCGCTGGCAGGAAAGGCTGGCATTGGCAGCCGCCTGAAACGCGATTCTTGCCCCTTTGGAGCCATAAATCGGGGGCTGGCCCCGGTCAAATCTTCACGTACAGCTACGCAAATTATAGCAAGCCGTAAAACCTCTTGCCATTCGTGCCAGCTTGGCAGAGCCCGCGCCTGATCTTCCCCCATGATCAAAAACAGCTCGGCCTGGGGCCATTGCGCTTTGATTTCCCGCAAGGTATCGACCGTGTAGCTCGGTCCCGGGCGCTGGGTTTCACGCGGATCGACCACTACGCGGGGTAAATCGGAAAACGCCAGTTGCGCCATGGCCAAGCGGTGATGGGCCGGACTCAGGGGCCGGGGCTTGTGCCAGGCCTGCCCGGTCGGGATAACGCGCAGTTCATCGAGTTGCAAATCCGTCACAGCGGCCTGCACCAATGCCGCGTGAGCAGCGTGGGGGGGGTCAAACGCGCCACCAAAGACACCGATGCGCTTAGCCATCAGGCCCATCTCAAACCCAGTCCTTGCGCACCAGGAACTTGGTGTACAAGTCCGCCTCCGGTGAGCCGGCCGCAGGCACGTGCTGATAAGACCAGCTCACCAGCGGCGGCATCGACAAGAGAATGGACTCGGTGCGCCCGCCTGACTGCAAGCCAAAGTGGGTGCCACGGTCCCACACCAGATTGAACTCAACATAGCGGCCACGCCGGTAGAGCTGAAACGCGCGCTCGCGCTCACCGTAGACCAGCCCCTGGCGGCGTTCAACAATAGGCCGGTAGGCAGACAAAAATGCATCGCCGACCGACTGCATCATGGCCAGACTGCCGTCAAAGCCCAGTTCGGAAAAGTCGTCAAAGAAGATGCCGCCCACACCGCGCTGCTCCGCGCGGTGCTTCAAATAAAAGTATTCATCGCACCAGGTTTTGAAACGCGGGTATTTGTCGCTGCCATAGGGGGCCAGCGCGGCTTGGCAACTGGCATGGAAATGCACCGCATCTTGTTCAAAGCCGTAGTAAGG
>JAKFXU010000066.1:3963-5224 GCA_021731215.1 Rhodoferax sp. | reverse complement strand
GTCAGCGCCGATTGAATATTGACCCACCCTGCCGATCCAATATTGACCCAGGGCGGGTTGCTGAATTGTGAATCAGCAACTGTGGATAAGTGTACTCAATTGCTGGTTTTGCTTGGGTCTCCTTGTCTTTGACTTTGAGCAGGGGGAAAGGAGCGAAGGGCGTAGCCCGTAGCGGATTTCCCCCTGCTTGTGGCGCCTCAGAACGGCTCGTCGGATATTGGTCCTGCCGACACAGCTCTGCTGCCTTTGCGCTCGCTTTCCCTGGCCTTGATGCGCGTCTTCGCAGCCATGGTGCTGTGCCTGAACCGGTAGGACTCGTTACCCGTCTCCACGATGTGGCAGTGGTGGGTGAGCCGGTCCAGCAGCGCCGTGGTCATCTTGGCATCAATAAACACGGCCGACCATTCCGAGAAGCTCAGGTTGGTGGTGATCACCACGCTGGTGTGCTCGTACAGCTTGGAGAGCAGGTGAAACAGCAAGGCACCACCGGCCTGACTGAATGGCAAATAGCCCAGCTCGTCAAGGATGACCAAGTCCATGCGCATCAGCGCCAATGCGATGCGCCCGGCTTTGCCATCACGCTTTTCCTTCTCCAATTCATTGACCAAATCAACCGTGGAATAAAAGCGCACCCGTTTGCCTTTTGCCGCAATGCCCGCCACCCCAATAGCTGTTGCCAAGTGCGTCTTTCCGGTGCCAGGCCCACCAATGAGCACTGCATTTTGCGCCGTGTCGGTGAAGTCCAATGTGCTCAATTGATTGACCAACTTTTTGTCCACCTTGGCGCCCTCAAAGTCAAAGCCCGCCAGGTCACGGTGTAGCGGGAACTTGGCTGCTTTCATTTGATGGCGTACCGAGGCAAACGCGCGTTGTTCGTGTTCGGCTTGCAACAAATGCTCGATCAACCAACGGGAGGTTTGTATGCCAATATCCGTTGACTTTCCCTCGTGTGTTGTCAATTCATCCCAGGCCTGGCACATGCCATGCAGGCGCAGATCTTTGAGTTCGGTGCTGATATCACGACGCATGGTTGACCTCCACCATGGCGTCGCCACGCAGGCTGTCGTAGCGGCCTGTGTTGGCCACTGGCAGCTCTTTGAGTTGCAGGGTGCTCTCAACACTTTGGGGTAGTTCGCTGGCGTTCAGACGTGCCAATACGTTGAGGACATGTTCGGTGCTGAGTGCCCCCGATTCAATGACCAATTCCACCGCCACCAGCACCGCCTCCAGGCCATGGCTTGGTACGCAGTTGAGCACCTGC
>JAKFXU010000066.1:0-3953 GCA_021731215.1 Rhodoferax sp. | reverse complement strand
CCATGGTCTTGTCGCCCCCGTCGTGGCGCATCAGTCCTTGGCGCAGACGCAGCAAAGGCGCTGGCATGTCGGCAAAGGGAGCCCCGTTTCTCAAGGCGCCTGGCTTGCGCTGTATCAGTGCGATGTAGTGCTGCCAGTCATAGCAGATGTGGCCTCGGTCTGACAGTCGCGCGTGGCGAGCGACGATCATGTCATCGGAGGCAATTTCAACGCGACTGGGATACAGCCGGGTGCTCACGCGCTGCCCCGCCAGTTCACACGGCACCGAGTAGCGGTTACGTGCCACGGCCACCAGGCAGGTGCTTGACACCTTCGCTGAACGCTCAACATAACCATCAAACACCGTGGGCATGGGCATCAACTCGGTGCGCTCTTGCTCCAGCATTTCAGCCACGCTGAACTGCTTGTATTCGGGGTGACGTATCTCGCTCCACAGGGCGCGACAGCGCTCGCCCAGCCAGGCGTTGAGTTCCTCAAAGCTGTGCCATTTGCGCGTCTGCGCGTCAATCCAGATTCGTCTGCGGCTGTCTTGTACGTTCTTCTCGACCACGCCCTTCTCCCAGCCGCTGGCGACGTTGCAAAAGTCGGCGTCAAACAGGTAGTGCGCGCACATGACGGTAAAGCGGGCGTTAACGATGCGGCCCTTGCCCTTTTTGACCTTGTCCACGGCCGTTTTCATGTTGTCGTAGATGCCACGTCTGGCCACCCCGCCAAGCGCGCAGAAGGAGCGCGTATGGGCGTCAAACAGCATCTCGTGACCCTGGCTGGGGTAAGCCACCAGCCAGAAGGCCCGACTGGCACACAGCTTCATGTGGGAGACCTGCATGCGGTGATAGATTCCACCGACCACCATGCCTTCTTCGCTCCAGTCAAACTGGAACGCTTCGCCCAAGTCGAACTTCAGTGGCACGAAGGCTTTGACGTCTTTGCCAGCGCTGGCTCGCCAGGCTCGGATGTAGTCGGTGACGCGGGTGTAGCCACCGCCGTAGCCACTGGCCTTGATTTGCGCAAACAATGCGCGTGCTGTGCGTCTATCCTGTTTGGAGCGCAGAGCGTCGGCATTGAGGGCTTGCTCCAACTCCGCAACGAACCCGCTGAGCTTGCTAAACCCAGCCGTGCGACTGTAGGTCGGCGCCTGCTCCTGTTCTGGTGCTCTCAGCCAACTCCGTACCGTGTTGCGCGATAGTTCCGTGCGCTTGGCTATTTCATGCAGCGACACCTTGTCGCGTAGATGCATTCGTCGAATTCTTCCCAACATTTCCATGGTGATCACCTTGTTTGTCCTCTGCCCAAAATTTAGGCAGGGCAAGTAAAACACCTGGGTCAGTTTTGAAGCGGCACAGTGGCCTCAAGTGGGTCAGTTTTCGGTCGGCGGCAACAATCGCGCGCATCAAGTTTCCGCTCAAGCTGGCGTCGGTGACACAGGTGGACTCGAAGACAAGTCCGGCGGTGCAGTTGGCTGACGTGATGATCGGCGCCGCCATCGAAGCGGCCAATACGCTTACGGGCCAACGTAGGGGAGGGTTAGATGCCCAAGCGGTGATGGCGCTTTATGCAGACCACCAGTTCATCCACATGGTGCCGTCAATCGATTTTGACGAGCAGCGTCGGTTCCGCCAAGGTACGCAGGCTGCAGACGTGATCGAGTATTTCGCCAGCCACTTTCACGGCGCGTCCAGCAGCTAAAGTTGTTTCGCTCCGTGTGGCGCGGAGCCGAGTATCCGCGACGGAGACGACATCTCGATCGGTTCGCCGGACGCTTACATGGAGCCCGCTTCGTGGCAAAATTTGGGCTTCCGCTTCTGCAATCTTCGAGAGGAGTCATAGGGTCGGGCAGGTCGTGCATCTCGGGCAAAGCTTCAAGGCGTCAAAACCCTCGAAATCAACTTTGAAAACTCGGCCAGCGCCCTCGAAAGCGCCTATTCAGAAACAAGCAACTTCAATCTCAAAAGTTCATAAGGAGAACGCCATGGACCCTCAAAAAGCCTCATACGCCTTCGACGCGACAGGAAGCATTTCCTGGAGCAAAACCTTCGGACCTTGGGCTTTGGCGATTGCATGCTCTGTTCAGACGGGTGGTAGCTCCCATCATGCCCATCCCTATGCCCCTTCTCGTTAGCTTTCGATCGTAGCAGGCGCTCATGGTTGGACGCGCACGATGCTATAGAGCCCCCAGCCGTTGACCTCGGACCCGGACTTCGCCAGCATCAGCTCACGAACTCGCGCACCTCTCGCTGGACTCGCCGTGTGATCTGATTGGCCGCCTTGGCGAGATTAATCTGCATGGCAGCGGCAGCCACGTCCGCTGTCGAGCGATCAACGTCGTACCCGCCTTTTGCCTGCAGCCAAGCGAGCAGATCTGCCAAGTGCCAGACGGCCGCACTTCCCTCATGCACAGGCGCAGGAAAGCTCGTTGGATAGTTCACCATCAGCTTGCGCATGTTCTGACGGCTGACGCCCACGACATCCGCAGCATCGGTCAAGCCGACGAAATCGGGCGCGGCCTCGATCAGCCTCGCCGAAGGAACGGCGCGCTTGACGTCAGCCAGTGCGCTCACCAGCGCCGCTTCCGCGCTTTCCGCTTCACGCGTGAATTCCAGCGCGATTCTCCCGGGCTGGCCCACGCCCACGAGCGCATCATCGCAACCGGCCGCACCCAAGCGCTCCACGATGTCGTCGAGGTCGCTGTCCTCTTCGGAAAGCTGATACTTCAAAGTGAAAATGTATTCCATGACCTACTCCTTCGGCGGCTCGTCCTTCGAACCCTCTCGCTGCTGCCGATGCGTTGTGCAGTTATCGACGACGCGCTTCAAGGCTCGCGAGTGGTTCCCGGGATTCTTTGGCGTGCTCCAGACGCTGGTAATGCAGAACTCGCCACAGCGGCATTCATCGTCGTTATACGGACAGTAAATCTTGCCCCAGGCATGCGAACCGCCCACTTCAACGCGCCAACCATTGGCCTCCGCGTGCTTGAGCGCCTCTTCCACCTCTTTCTTGGGGTGTGCACCACGAGCCATCGTCAGGTCTCCAGAATAGGGGGGTTGGCCTTGGTTGTCAAGTGACAACCCTTAGCTGCGTGGCGGACGAGCGATCGCGCTGCAGTGCGCGTACTCCGAACTACGCCGCAGCGCGCCAGCGCGGGTTTGCCTGGGCCTTTTTGAGACGCATCCTTTCGGCATAGCCCGATAAAGGACTCGCCATGTTTCTCCACAAGCCGTTGCCCATGCCATCGACCTCGAAAGCTCCGCCGGCGTTCTACCGGCTGCGCGACGTGATTCGCATCACCGCTCTCAGCCGTTCGACGATCTACCGACGAGTTGCGGAAGGCCGATTTCCAGCCCCCGTCCATCTGGGCGGCCGCACGTCGGCTTGGCCCAGCGCCGCCTTGCAACAGTGGATCGACAATCCCGAAGGCTACGGTGTGGCTATGCCGCATGGCTGACCTCGCCCTCTGTCGCGCCCTTCCGCCTGCTTTGTGATCGCGCCGTCCGGTGCAAGTCAGCGATCGGGGTAACCGGCTTGCCTGCGGCCAAGTCGTCAAGTAGGTCGGCCCACACCTGAATCATCTGACGGCGCTGATCCAGAAAAGTCGCTCGGTCGTAACTGCCACCCAACTCTTCGTCAGAAACGTGGGCCAAATGCCGTTCGATGACTTCCCGATCCCACCCCAGCAGCTCTCGAATCAGCGTCCGGGCCGTGGCCCGGAAGCCGTGCCCGGTGATTTCTTCCCTGGTGTCATAGCCGAGTGTGCGTAGCGCGCTGTTGATTGTGTTGTCGCTCATGTAGCGAGTCTTTTCTGATCGCTTCGCCATGCTGCGGAAGATCGGCCCATTGGGGCCGGTCAACGGAAGGAGGTCACGCAGAATATCGACCGCTTGCGTCGGCAGTGGCACCAGATGCGCGGGCGTGCGAATGTCTCGTTTCTTCCATTCGCCAAGCTTCATCTTTTCGGG
>JAKFXU010000425.1 GCA_021731215.1 Rhodoferax sp. | reverse complement strand
CTATCACATCAATGTAATAGTGGATATAGCCATATTTAAACCAAAAACGTGCCACCACAGAAAATTCAAATTACGCCGCTAAGTCCTTGTTTTTATTGAAAGGATGGGCGATTTGGCGGCGCAAAGTGTCGAGCAAGGTACCACGCGTGTGCGTGGAGTATTTCAGCAGCCTGTTAATGGCGAGCGCTTCTGGTTTGGGGCTCGCGGTGACAGCGCGTCAGCGACGCGCAGCGATGGCGCTGTGAGTTAGGGTGCGCTTGGTCCGCCGCTGGCGGGCCGGGGAGTGTGAAATCGGGTGGGAAGTGTCGAACTTAAGGGACTCGGTGCCGGCTCCAGATCGTACAGACTTAAATCAAAATACAGAATCTTACCGTCTTTTTTGAATTGAAAACAGCCGTTCTGATTGGCGTGAATATTAAACCCGTCGCCCCACCAGTAATATCCGCTGATCTCTCCCACTGTGTTCGCGGCACTTGTCGCAGTTGCATTGATGATCTCGATATCAGGGTCCACGGTATTGTGACCGACCAGATTACGGGTGAAGTATCTCCACTGTAATTTCTTGTTATCTAAAAGCTTTTTACTTTCATCCATGACCTGCAGTTGCTCTGCCGTATGATAAACAACTTTTATATCTTTGTTTTTCATTATTTTTTCATACAAAAGATTGAACTGATTGAACTGATTGACCGATAGCGGTGCAATTTCTTTATTATAAAAACTGAGCGGTATTAAAAAATGTGAATGACCCATGTCCGAAAAAATCAGGGCGTCCACATAACCGCGGGCAAATGCTTTTTCGACATGTTTTGCAATGGTTTTTACAAACTGTTCGGGTATCCGGATATTGCCGCCGAGATCTTCACCTTTTGGAAACACCAGCGATTTTGCGGCCTCATTATAATAGGCACGCTTCGCCAGACGTTTTTCCGACTTATACATAATGTTAGCCAGATTCTTGATTTCTTCCAAACTCAGGTTCCATTTGAAGTCGGAACTGTAGACAGGAATTTCTCCCGGCAATGCGGACATGCAGCGCTTGAGATCAGGATCTGCAAAACCCTGAAAAGCGGTAAAAAATAACAATGCACCAAAGACAATTTTCATAAATCGACCTCTCGATTTCCGAAATATTTAGCATGTATTGCGGAGAACCACCTATGTCGATTGTTTTAACAGATAAAAATCTCACGGCTAAGATCATTTCGTTATACACAAGTCCCCTGCGCGTGAAGCTCGCGGGAGAACCTGATGCCAGCGGCGAAGTCAAGAATGCGCTGCATGCCCAGCCAGATGGTCTTGACTCCGGGCTCACCATCACCCGTTCGCGCAAGAAAACCGCCAAGCCGGGCGACCAGGCGCACCACCTCATTGAGCGTGGGCGGTTTGTCCGGCAACTTCTGCTTGTTCAGGATGTAGGCAGTCTTCCACTCGTCAGGTTCGAACATCAGTTGCGCATTCAGGTCTGACAACTGCATCGTTTGCGCCCACACCAGTTGCACCACCTCGCGCGCGCGCTGCCCCTATAGTGCGAGGCCAGGGTAAAACGAATCTCTCCCACGGGCCCAGACCAATACTCTCAAATTTCGTGGCAGCCCAGCTCATTTCGGTCCAGTGCTATGAAATAAGTAGTATGCATCACGACCAGTGCGGACTCGCGTATAATGAAGCGCCCCTCATCCCGCCCGCTGTTTAAAATGTAGGCTTCTGCCATTGGCGACGATTGACTTTTCTCAATGAAAGCGCAACTCGAGAAGCATTAAGTGTGAGCGCTTCTGGTTTGGGGCTCGCGGTGACAGCGCGTCAGCGACGCGCAGCGATGGCGCTGTGAGTTAGGGCGCGCTTGGTCCGTCGCTGGCGGGCCAGTCGACAAAGGGAAAAGGCGGCTCATCGGCGGCAAAGCTGACGAAGTCGGCAATCTGGCCCTGATAACGCCCCAGGCTGCGGCCAAACGCCATCAGACGCGAATTGGGTGCGTCGCCGAGCAGGGCCAGCACAAACTGGATGAAGGCCAGAAAAAACAGCAAAGTGGCGGCCAATTGATAGGCCAGCCCCATCAGGATCATCAATAGGCCGCGCAGCCAGATGTTGCGCGGGGCGGCGACGGGTTCTCCATTCATATTCGTTCCTTTTAAAAACCGGGGACAGGCTTGTTGGCAAACAGGCCAAAGCTTATCTGATACGAGCGCAGCCGCTACGCCTGATCGTCAATCTGCGCGGTGATCATCAGCTCATCGGCGCCAGTGCGCTCGAATAAGCCGATGTGGACCAGCGCCGGAGTTGCGAATAATCCAAAACTGAATAACACTGAGATCCCAAAATCGTGTGAAACCTGTTTTACGGATAACAAAAATGCCCATTTCCAGCCTGGCGCCCGACGCGCTTCGCGTCACCATTGACCCGGCATCGCTCGGTTTTTCCGAGACCTCGGAGTTGCAGCAGCTGCCCTTGCCCTGGATCGGGCAGGAGCGCGCGCAAATCGCGGCGCGCTTTGGTCTGGGCATGGAGCAGCCCGACTACAACCTGTTTGTGCTGGGCGAGGTCGGCAGCGGCCGCTCATCGTTGTTGCAGCAACTGATGCAAGCGGTGGCCGCCAACAAGGCAGTTCCCCCTGACCTGTGTTATCTGCATAACTTTCAGGCCCCTGAAAAACCGCAGGCGCTGCGCCTGCCGACCGGTCAGGGGCGCTTGCTGCGTCAACTGATGGCACAAATGTGCAAGACACTGCAAAAAGAAATTCCGCAGCAGCTCGATGGCCCCGATTTCAAGGCAGAAAGCAAGCGCATCGAAAAAAGCTACAAAGTCGAAGAAGCCAAGGCCTACGCTGAACTCGACGCCTTTGCCGAGGCGCGCAGTTTTGCCCTGTATCGGGAGAATGGTCATCTGGTGTTTACCCTGCTGGGTGAAAAAGGCAACGCACTGACCGAGAACGAGGCCCGCTCTTTGCCCAAGGAGCGCCGCGCCCGGATTGACCAGGCGGAGCAGGAACTGCGCGCTGAAATCAGCCGCTTTCTGGACCAGACCAGGCCGCTGGAGCGAATCATGAACGAGGCCTTGGCCGCCTTGCGGCGCCAGGTCGTCAAGCCCCTGCTGGAGCGTGAGTTGCAGGAAATCCGCATCGGTTTGAAGAAGCAGATCAAGGACGCCGCCAAGCTCGGCGCCTATCTCGACGCGGTGCTGCACGATGTGCTCGATAACCTCGATCTGTTCCGGGTCTCCGATGGCGATGAAGAACTGCGCCTTGAGGCCTTGGCCAGCCTGTTGTCACGCTACCACGTCAACCTGCTGGTGGACAACGAGGGGCTGGCCGGTGCGCCGGTGATTGTGGAGAACAACCCCTCGCTGCACGCGCTCTTTGGCAGCATCGAATACCAAGCGCAAGAGGATGCGCTGATGACTGATTTCTCTCGCATTCGGGCCGGCAGCCTGCTGCGCGCGCATGGCGGTTTTTTGCTGTTGCATGTGCGCGACCTGCTGGCCGATGAAGGGGTGTGGGAAAAGCTGCGGCGTTTTTCGCGCTGCGGCAGGTTGCAGATTGAAGAGCCGGGCGCGCTGTTCACGCCGATGGCGGCCGTGTCACTGGCGCCCGAGGCGGTCGATGTGGAGGTCAAGATCGTGCTGATCGGCGCCACCGAGCAGTACTATGAATTGCAGGAAGCCGACCCCGAGTTTGCCCGGCGTTTTCGCGTCAAGGTCGACTTTGCCGAAAGTTTTTCGGCCAATGCGCAAACCTACAGTGCGTCGGCGGTGTTTGTCGGACACGCCTGCCGAAAACTGGGTTTGCCGCATTTTTCTGCCGCCGCTGTGGCGCGCCTGCTGGAGGACTCGCACCGCGAGGTCGATGACCAGGCGCGCCAGAGCGCCATCTTCGCCCGCACGGAAGGCCTGGTGATGGAGGCGGCTGCGCTGTGCCGCGCCCGCGCCGCTACCCTGGTGCAAGCGCCTGACGTCGAGGCCGCCTTGCAGGCGCGCCGTTCGCGCCACGATTACCCGGACCAGCGCCTGCAGGAATCGATCACCGACGGTGAGCGGCTGATCACCCTGTATGGCGAGAAAACAGGCCAACTCAACGGCCTGACCCAGATCGATCTGGGGGATTACCGTTTTGGTTTTCCGGTGCGGGCGACCGCGCGCACCTATGCCGGCAATGAGGGCCTGCTCAATATCGAGCGCGAGGTGGAAATGTCGGGTCCGATCCACGACAAGGGCGTGCTGATACTGCACAGCTACCTGTCGGCGCTGTTCGCCCATATCGCGCCGCTGGCCTTGAATGCCTCCATCGTGTTCGAGCAGGAATACCACGGCCTGGAGGGCGACTCCGCGTCCTGCGCCGAGTTGTACGTGGTGCTCTCGTCGCTGTCGGGCTTGCCGCTCAGGCAGGGCATTGCGGTGACGGGCGCGCTCAACCAGCATGGTGACGTGTTGCCGGTGGGCGGTGTCAACGAGAAAATAGAAGGCTACTTTCGCATCTGCGAAACGGCCGGCCTCGATGGCAAGCAGGGCGTGCTGATTCCCGAGCGCAACCGGCGCCACCTGATGCTGGAGCCCAAAGTGGTGGCCGCAGTGCGTCAGGGCTTGTTCCATATTTACACGGCGACGCACGTGAGCGAGGGCATCGAATTGCTCACCGGCTGCGCCGCCGGCATGACGGCGGGCCTGGTCAGCGCGGCCGCCGGCTACCCGCATGACACGGTGCTGGGGCGCGCCCAGAAAACCCTGCAGGCCTACCGCCGTGCCTGCCAGTTGGCCGATCACCCGAAGACCGGGCGCAAGCACGCGCGCTGACAGCGGGCAGCGACCGCTTGCTGAACTGACCCCCACGCTTGCCATTTCATGTGCTGCGCTGCCCCGGGGGGCTCAGTCGCCTTGGGGCGGCCCGGCGGCGCCTAGCCCCGCAGGGTTTGGTTGAAGAATGCCACGGTGCGCTCCCAGGCCAGCTTGGCACTGGCGGCGTCGAAGCGCGGCGTGGTGTCATTGTTGAAACCGTGCTGGGTGCCGGGATAGTGATGGGCGGTATAGCGCACCGACGCCGCCTTGAGGGCGGCTTCATAGGCCGGCCAGGCGGCATTGATGCGCTCGTCAATCCCGGCAAAATGAATCAGCAGCGGGGCTTTGACCTTGGCGGCATCTTCAGCGGCCGGATGGTTGCCATAGAAGGAGACGGCGGCATTGAGTTCGGGCAGGCGCGTGGCCAGCATGTGCGCCACGCCGCCACCGTAGCAAAAACCGACGGTGC
>JAKFXU010000428.1 GCA_021731215.1 Rhodoferax sp. | reverse complement strand
GCACCGCATCCAATACCTGGACGACCAGCAAACCCATGTGCTGCCGACGCAGGACCATGACCTGGACTGGATCGCCCGCACCCTGGGCTATGCCAGTTCGCAGGCCTTGCTGCACCAGCTCGACGCGCACCGCGAGCTGGTGGCGCAGGAATTCGACGCACTGCTGGGCGGCGCTGAGCCAGGATGCAAAGGCTGTAATGGCAATGGCAATGGCAACGGCGCCAAGTCCGCCGTTACAGCATCCAGTTTTGACGAGTTGCTGGCGCAACTGCCGCCCGATTTTCGGGCCCGGGTGGCGCTCTGGCGTGAGCACCCGCGAATGCTGGCTTTGCGCGAAGACGCGCGTGCCCGGCTGCTGCGCCTGCTCGGGCGCACCGCGCAATGGGTTGGCCAGGGCACGGTCAGTGAACAGGCGGCAGTGCGCCTGGCCGACTGGATCGAGCCGCTGCTGCGCCGGGAAAGCTACCTGGCCCTGCTGCTGGAGCGCCCCAACGTGCATGAGCGGCTGCTGCGTTTGCTGGGGGTGGCGCGCTGGCCGGCGCGCTACCTGCTGCAGCACCCGGGCGTGATTGACGAATTGGCCGGCGCCGACATGCTCGACGAGCGCTTTGCGCCGGCCGACTTCGAGCGCGAGCTCGAACAGCGCCGCGCCGCGCTGGCCGGCAGCGGCGAAGACGACGACGAGGCCCTGCTCAACCTGCTGCGCCGCGCCCACCACGCCGAAGTGTTTCGCACCCTGGCGCGCGACCTCGAAGGCCGGCTGAGCGTCGAGGCGGTGGCCGACGACCTGAGTTCGCTGGCCGAAGCCGTGCTGCGCGTGACCACCCGCTGGTGCTGGGAGCGGCTCAAAAACAAGCACCGGGAGACGCCTCAGTTCGCCATCATTGCCTACGGCAAACTCGGCGGCAAGGAGCTCGGCTATGGCAGCGATCTGGACATTGTGTTTGTCTACGCCGACGACGATGAGCGCGCACCCGAGGTCTATGCCAGCCTGGTGCGCAAGCTGATCAACTGGCTGACGGTCAAAACCGGCGAGGGCGACTTGTACGAAATCGACACCGCGCTGCGCCCCAATGGCAACGCCGGCCTGCTGGTCACCAGCTTTGACGCCTACGCCAACTACCAGCAACAGCGCGGCAGCAACACCGCCTGGACCTGGGAGCACCAGGCCATGACGCGCGCCCGTTTTGTGCTAGGTGAGGACGCGCTGCGCCAGCGCTTTGACGCCGTGCGCGGCGCCGTCATCAGCGCCGCGCGCGCTGCCCCCGCCTTGCAGGCGCAGATCGTCGCCATGCGCGAGCGGGTGCGCGCCGCCCACCCGCTCAAAGCGACGCCGCGCGGCCAGCCGTTTGACGTCAAGCACAGCCCCGGCGGCATGATCGATGTCGAATTCGCCATGCAGTACCTGGTGCTGGCCCACGCGGCGCAGCACCCCGAGTTGCTGGCCAACGCCGGCAACATCGCGCTGCTCGAGCGCGCCGAAACGCTCGGCCTGCTGCCCGCCGGCGTCGGCCATGCCGGCGCCGACGCCTACCGCGAACTGCGCCGGGTGCAGCATCGGGCCCGACTCAACGAAGAGCCGACCCAGGTGTTCGGCTCCGAGTTGCAGGCCCAGCGCGACGCCGTGCTGACCCTGTGGCGCACCGTGTTTGGCGCGCCGTCCTGAGCATTTGCTGATCCAGATCAAGCCAGCGCGCAAAGAAGCTTGATGCATGGGCCTGTTCCAAAAAACCGCTACCTATAGTGGTTAGCATCCTGTTCCGCACTACCTATAGTGTTTGAACGGAACAAGATGAACACCGCAAACAGCCCCGTTTTCACCCACATCATCAAACGCGACGGCGGCATCAAACCGTTTGATGCGTCAAAAATCGCGCAGGCGCTGGCCCGTGCGGCCCAGGCCACGGCGGAGTTCGATGCCGCCGAGGCGCAACGGCTGACCCAGTACCTGGTGCTGCCCAAAATCAAGGTCCAGGGCCATGTGACACCGCACATCGAGCAGATTCAGGACGCGGTCGAAGCCGCTCTGTTCGACGCCGGCTACCCCAGGACGCTGCGCGCCTACATCGTCTACCGCGAGCAGCACAACAAGCTGCGCAGCGACCGCAAGACCCTGGTGGACGTCGAGTCCAGCATGAACGAGTACCTGCAGCAGCTCGACTGGCGCGTCAACGCCAATGCCAATCAGGGCTACTCGCTCGGCGGCCTGATTTTGAACGTATCGGGCAAGGTGATCGCCAATTACTGGCTCAATCACGTTTACCCGCCGGAAGTGGGCGCGGCGCACCGCACGGCCGCCCTGCACATCCACGACCTTGACATGCTGGCCGGCTATTGCGCCGGCTGGTCGCTGCGCACCCTGCTGGGCGAAGGCCTCAACGGCGTGCCGGGCAAGGTCGAATCCGGTCCGCCCAAGCACCTGTCGAGCGCGGTCGGCCAGGTGGTCAACTTCCTGGGCACGCTGCAAAACGAATGGGCCGGGGCGCAGGCCTTCAGCTCGTTCGACACCTATATGGCGCCCTACATCAAGAAGGACAAGCTGGACTACGCCCAGGTGCGCCAGTGCCTGCAGGAGCTGATCTACAACCTCAACGTGCCCTCGCGCTGGGGCACGCAAACCCCGTTTACCAACCTGACCTTCGACTGGATCTGTCCGCAAGACCTGCGCGAGCAGATTCCCGTGATTGGCGGCGATGAAATGAGCTTCAGCTACGGCGAGCTGCAGGCCGAGATGGACATGATCAACCGCGCCTACATCGAGGTCATGATGGCCGGCGATGCCAAGGGCCGCGTCTTCACCTTCCCGATTCCGACCTACAACATCACGCCCGACTTCGACTGGCACAGCCCGAACGCCGAAGCCCTGTTCGAGATGACGGCCAAGTACGGCCTACCGTATTTCCAGAACTTCATCAATTCGGAACTCAAACCAAACCAGATCCGCTCCATGTGCTGCCGCCTGCAGCTCGACCTGCGCGAGTTGCTCAAGCGCGGCAACGGCCTGTTCGGCTCGGCCGAGCAGACCGGCTCGCTCGGCGTCGTCACCCTCAACTGCGCGCGCCTGGGCCATCTGCACATGGGCGACGAGCCGGCCCTGCTGGCGGCGCTGGACACGCTGCTGGAGCTGGGCCGCGACAGTCTGGAGATCAAGCGCAAGGTGATCCAGCGCCACATGGACAACGGCCTGTTCCCCTACACCAAGCGCTACCTGGGCACGCTGCGCAACCACTTCTCGACACTGGGCGTGAACGGCATCAACGAGATGATCCGCAACTTCACGCAGGACCGCGAGGACATCAGCAGCGCCTGGGGCCACGCTTTTGCCGTGCGCCTGCTCGACCATGTGCGAGGCCAGATGCTCGAATTTCAGGACCAGACCGGCCACATGTACAACCTGGAAGCGACACCGGCCGAAGGCACGACCTACCGCTTTGCCAAGGAAGACGCCAAGCAGTTTCCGGGCATCCTGCAGGCGGGAACGCGGGACATGCCTTACTACACCAATTCCAGCCAACTGCCGGTCGGCTTCACCGACGACCCGTTCGAGGCGCTGGAGTTGCAGGACGAGTTGCAGCGCAAGTACACCGGCGGCACCGTGCTGCACCTGTACATGAGCGAGCCGCTGAGCAGCGCCGAGGCCTGCCGCCAACTGGTCAAGCGTTCGCTGTCGCGCTTCTCGCTGCCCTACATCACCGTCACCCCCACTTTCTCGATCTGTCCGAAACACGGCTACCTCGGCGGCAAGCACGAGTTCTGCCCCAAGTGCGACGCCGAGCTGATCGCGCGCAAGCAATTGCAAGCTGCTTAACCCCCAGGAGAAACCAACATGACCGATCTGAGCCAACCCCCATTGCTGGCCCCGCAGGCCGCCCTCGTGCTGCGCGACGACGAGCGCCAGCGCTGCGAAGTGTGGACCCGCGTGATGGGCTACCACCGCCCGATGGCGTCCTTCAACACCGGCAAAAAGGGCGAGTTCCATGAGCGCAGCTACTTTGACGAGCGCCGTTGCAAGGCCGGCCTTGCCGGCTGAACTGGCTCTTGCGCCGTCTGACAACGGCGCCAAGCCGCTCAAGGTCGGCGGCCTCACGCCCTTCAGCGCCAGCGACTATCCGGGCAAGCTGGCGGCGGTGGTGTTTGTGCAGGGCTGTCCCTGGCGTTGCGGCTACTGCCACAACCCGCATCTGCAAAGCCGCAGCGCAGACCGCCCGCTGGACTGGCCACAGATCCTGGCGCGCCTGCAGCGGCGCGTCGGCCTGATTGACGCCGTGGTGTTCAGCGGCGGTGAACCGACCATGGATGCGGCGCTGGCAGACGCCATGCGCGCGGTGCGCGCCCTGGGTTTGGGCGTCGGGCTGCACACGGCGGGCGCCTACCCGCGCCGGCTGGCCGAGCTGCTGCCACTGGTGGACTGGGTCGGTATGGATGTCAAGACCTCGTTTGACCAATACGAGGCCATCACCGGCATCCGCGCCAGCGCCCGCCACGCGCTGGCCAGTGCCGAGGCGGTGCTGGCCAGCGGCGTGGCGCATGAATTTCGCACCACGGTGCATCCGGCCCTGCATGCCGAGCATGAGGTTCTTGCGCTGGCGAACGCGTTGAGCGCCATGGGCGTGCGCCACTACGCATTGCAGGTGTTTCGCCCCACGGGCTGTACCGACCGAAGTCTCCAGACTTCCCCCTGCGGGGCGTACCCCGGCGCAGAGCTGCTGGCCCGCGTGTCTGCCCTGTTTGAAACATTCACCCTGCGCCGCGAGTAGGCACCAGCGCAGGCCGGCAGGCAACGCTGCGGCATGCGCCAACGCCTATTCCACGCGCAGGCGCCCGACCTGTCTTAACGCACCAGACAGGGCTTCTTGGGATCGAACTTCCAGTTGGGCACCAGGTATTGCATCGCGACGGCGTCGTCACGCGCACCCAGGCCGTGTGTCAGGTAGAGCTGGTGCGCTTTCTCGACTTCGACCATGTCCAGTTCAATGCCCAATCCGGGGCGGGCCGGCACGGTGATGCTGCCATCGACGATTTGCAACGGGTCTTTGGTCAGGCGCTGGCCGTCCTGCCAGATCCAGTGGGTGTCAATGGCCGTGACCTTGCCGGGAGCGGCGGCGGCGACATGGGTGAACATCGCCAACGACACGTCAAAATGATTGTTGGACGAAGCCGCTACGCGGAGTAGTCCACCCCTGAGCTGACACGATTTATTCTGCACATTCACCCCGTCAATTCCGATGGGGTGATTCTGCAACATTTCGTGAGGACACAGCAGCATGAAGACC
>JAKFXU010000361.1 GCA_021731215.1 Rhodoferax sp. | reverse complement strand
CACGCTGCGCTTTGCCCACCCTACGGCTGTCACCCAAAAGGTGAACTCGTGCGCGGGTACAGAAGTGAGTGTTCATGCGGCCTTGCAAGCGGAAATGAGCGGTCAACTGCGGTTTCTAGGTTTAGTAGCTGCTACGTGCACCGGACCGGGGCCATGTGCCACAATGACTTGCAAGCGAACTCATAGTCAGGAATCCCGTCATGTCACGTCCCCATGTGTGGGCGACCAAGGTTGCCGCCCTGATTCAGGGTGGCAACAGCGCGGCCGCCTTGGAGCAGATCAAGGTCGCGCCCAGCGTGATCGACCTGCAGCAACTGCGCGCCATCCTCAGCGCCAAGAAGCTGCTCGCGCGCTACCAAAACGTGGAGCCAACCATCGCTGACCAGATTGTGGCCCTGTCGTCTCCCCGGCTGCACCGCTCGCCCTGAACGTTCAAGGCACCAGGGTCAGGGCATGCATATAGTCCTGCTGCACCATCAAGTCATCCCATACGGGCGCGGGCGTGCGCGGCAGCAGCGCGCGGCGGCGCTCAGCGCTGGCCTCCAGCGGCTGCCAGCCGCCCTTGAGCTGCGCCTCGGTCAGGCCGTCGATTAGCTCATCGACCGCCAGCCCCCCGTCCAGCGACTGGTTGCACAGCAGCACCATGTCGCAGCCGGCGTTGAGGGCGGCCACTGCGGCCCCGGTGTAACTCACCTCCTGGCCGTCGAGCCGGCGCGCGCCGGCCATCGACAGATCGTCGCTGAAAATGGCGCCGGCAAAGCCAAGCTGGCCGCGCAGGATGTCATTGAGCCACTTGGACGAAAAACCGGCCGGGCGCGCATCGACCTTGGGGTAGATCACATGCGCCGGCATGACGCTGCAAAGCGTGGTGTTGAGCCAGCCGTAGGGGGCGGCGTCCTGCGCCAGAATCGCTTTCAGGCTGCGCTGGTCGACCGGGATGTCGGTGTGTGAATCGGCTTTCACAAAGCCATGACCGGGAAAATGTTTGCCGCAATTGGCCATGCCGCTTTGCAGCAGGCCATGCATCAGGCTTTTCGCCAGCAGGCTGACCACGCGCGGGTCCCGATGGAGGGCCCGGCTGCCAATGACGCTGCTTTCGCCATAGTCAAGGTCCAGCACCGGGGTGAAGCTCAAATCGACACCGCAGGCGCGCAGTTCGGCCCCCAGCACAAAGCCGCAGGCGGTGGCGGCGTTGGTCGCCTGCAGGGCGCCGCTGCCCGGGCCGCCCTTGCCATCGTGCAGCCACATTTCGCCCAGGGCCCGCATCGGCGGCAAATGGGTGAAGCCATCGGTCTTGAAGCGCTGCACGTGACCGCCTTCGTGGTCAACGCAGATCAGCAGGTCGCGGCGCACTTTCTTGATGTCGCGGCAAAGCTGGGTCAGTTGCGCGCGGTCTTGCCAGTTGCGGGCAAACAAGGTGAGGCCGCCGACCAGCGGGTGTTGCAGGCGTCGGCGGTCCAGCTTGCTCAGGCTCAAACCAGCCACGTCGATGATGAGGGGTGCGTGTTGTGTCATGGGGGCTTTCAATCAAAACTAGTGGCTACCGATTGACCCGCTTATTACGGCGCGGGTTCAAGCAGGACTGGTGGTCTATCATTTCTCCGATACCTCGACCACACAGAAGCTCGCGGCGTAATCGGTTTCGTCCGTCACGCTCACGTGCGCAATCAAGCCGCGCGCGTCAAACCAGTCTTTCAACCCGCCATGCAGCACCAGGGTGGGCTTGCCACTGGCCTGTTTGCCGACCTCGCACAGGCGCCAGGTCATCGGCATGCGCATGCCCAGACCGATCGCCTTGCTGAAGGCCTCCTTGGCGCTGAAGCGGGTCGCGAGAAAACGGATGCCGCGCTCGGGCCAGCGCGCGCTGCGGGCTTTCCAGGTGGCGAACTCAGCTTCGCTCAGGATCTTGCTGGCGAAGCGCTCGCCATGGCGCTCCAGGCTGGCGCGGATGCGGCGCACATCGCAGATGTCGGTGCCGATGCCGTAAATCATGAAAGCCGGCTCAACGCGGGCATGACAGCCCTTCCTGGATACAGCGCAGGTAGTCCTGCACGGTGGCGCTGTAGCCCAGCTCCAGCGCATCGGCGATCAGGGCATGGCCGATCGAGACTTCGGCCACACCTGGCACCCGGCTGATAAATAAAGCGAGGTTGTCGCGGTTCAAGTCGTGGCCGGCATTGACGCCCAGACCGACATCCAGCGCGGCCTGGGCCGCTGCGGCAAAGCGTGCCAGCGCGGCGTCCTGCTGGGGGCCACCCCAGGCGGCGGCATAGGGTTCGGTGTAGAGTTCGACCCGGTCGGCCCCGACGGCCTTGGCGCCAGCCATGGCCTGGGGCTCGGCATCCATGAACAGGCTGACCCGCACGCCCAGGCTTTTGGCCTCTGCAATCAGGGGGCGCAGACGCTCGGCATCAAGCGCCAGATCCCAGCCATGGTCGCTGGTGAACTGGCCTTCGGAATCAGGCACGAAGGTGCATTGGTGTGGCCGGCATTCGCGCACAAAGCGCATCAGATTCTGCAACGGGTTGCC
The DNA here is from genome assembly GCA_021731215.1 of Rhodoferax sp. Classification (GTDB taxonomy): domain Bacteria; phylum Pseudomonadota; class Gammaproteobacteria; order Burkholderiales; family Burkholderiaceae_C; genus Rhodoferax. Next base: position 2,748 of record JAKFXU010000361.1, on the reverse strand, counting down.
TTCAATATTGAACTCGCGCTCTGGCCAGGCTTTCATCAACGCCGCCAGACTGCCTACATCATCGGCCCGAATATGGCGCTGGTCCGGGCGCGGATGCACCGTGATGCCGCTGGCGCCGGCCTGCAGGCACAAAGTGGCGGCACGGCTGAGGCTGGGGATGCCCAGCTGGCGCGTGTTGCGCAGCAGCGCCACTTTGTTGAGGTTGACCGAGAGCGCGGTCCGAGACGTGGGAATCAAATTTTTCGCAGGGCCGCCCCAAGAAAAATTGGCCCCCTCGGGGGGCAGGGCAGTACACGAAGTGACAAGCGTGGGGGTCATGTTCATAGGGATTGCAGGTCCATCATCATTTGCCGGGTGCGCAAGGTAGTGACCCCGCAATGATAATTCAGCAGGCTGCGCAACTGGGGTTTGAGCTCGGTCACTACTTCCGAGCAGGCCCGCAAGGTGGCGGTGAACGGCGCCCGCTCGGCCAGCGACTGTTGCAGCGCAAGCCATTGCGCACCGCTCAGGCTGGCCCGGTCCGCCGCATTGGTCTGGCGCAGGCCGCCTTCGGGCACCAGGCTGTAGCGCGCCTCCCGCTCCAGCGCCAGCAGCGTCATGGTCTGGGCGTCCAGCAGGGGCAACAGCCCAATCTCGCGCAACAACAGCAACTCAAACGCGCGCAATGCCGACTGCAAGGCCTCGCCATGCCGGGACGCAATCACCTGCACCACGCTGGTGTAGACGTCGAACAGCCCCGGATGCGGGTCATCGCGCGCCAGCAGCGTCAGCAGGAGTTCATTGAGGTAATAGCCCGACAGCAACGCGTCGCCGCTCGGCATCACATGGCCGCCCTGCCACTCGGCCCCTTTCAAGGTGCGAATTTCAGCATCGCCGCCAAACGACACATGCAGCGGCTGCAAGGGCAGCAGGATCGGGCGAAAGCTGGAACTGGGCCGCTTGGCCCCCTTGGCCACCAGCGCTATGCGGCCATGGTGGCGCGTGAACACTTCCAGGATCAGGCTCGACTCGCTCCAGTCATAGCGGTGCAGAACGTAAGCCGGTTCGTCCGTGATGCGCTTGGTGGCCACGAGGGTTGCAACGGATCACTGGTAGCCAAAGGAGCGCACCCGGGCCTCGTCATCGGCCCAGCCCGAGCGCACCTTGACCCACAACTCGATGAACACCTTGGCGTCGAGCAGTTTCTCCAACTCGACGCGGGTCTCGGTTCCGATGCGCTTGATGCGCTCGCCCTTGTCGCCAATCACCATCGCCTTATGGGTGTCGCGCTCGACCACGATGGTGGCGGCGATCTTGAGCAGGCGTTTTTGTTTGCCACGCCCAGCCTCTTCCTCGAACTTGTCAATGACCACGGTCGAGGTGTAGGGCAGTTCATCGCCGGTGAGGCGAAACAGCTTTTCACGCACAGTCTCGCTGGCCAGGAATTTCTCGCTGCGGTCGGTCAACTCGTCGGGCGCGTACCACCAGGCCTGCTCGGGCAGGTATTTTTCGCAAATGCCCAGCAGGCGCTCAATGTCCTTGGCGTTCTTGGCCGACATCGGCACAAACTCGGCAAAGGCATGGCGCTGCTGCATCTCCTGCAACCAGGGGGCGATGTCGGCACGGCGGTTGACCTGATCGAGCTTGTTGGCCACCAGCAGGGTCGGAATGTCCTTGCTCAACAAGGCCAGCACCTTGGCATCGGCCTGGTTGAACATGCCCGCCTCCACCACGAACAAAATCAGGTCCACATCACCGACGGCGCCGAGCACGGTCTTGTTGAGCGAGCGGTTCAGGGCGTTGTTGTGACGGGTCTGGAAACCGGGCGTATCGACAAATACAAACTGCGTCGCGCCTTGGGTGTGCATGCCCGTGATGCGGTGGCGCGTGGTTTGCGCCTTGCGCGAGGTAATGCTGATCTTCTGGCCTACCAGGGCGTTGAGCAAAGTCGATTTGCCAACGTTGGGTTTGCCCACGATGGCGATCAGGCCGCAGCGCTGACCCTCAACCGGAGCGCCTGCCGGTGCTGCGCTGCGCATGCCTTTGAGCATGCTTTCGAGATCATTTTGACCTTCAGCCCCCGTGGTATCGACGTCAACTGCCATGGATTTAGTAGCATTTTTTGATTTTGCAGTGGTCATTGCCTGGCCTTTGCCTTGAGTGTTTGCAGCATCGCGGCCGCTGCGGCCTGTTCGCCGGCACGGCGTGAGCCGCCGATGCCACGCTCTGAAAGATTGAGTTCGATGATTTCACATTCGACGTCAAAGGTCTGCCGGTGCGCCGCTCCCAGCGTGCCAACCACGCGGTACAGCGGCAAGTTCATCTTGCGCCCCTGTAGCCATTCCTGCAACTCGGTTTTGGGGTCTTTGCCAATGGCGTCCATTTCCGGGTTGATTTCCACGGCTTTAAACAGCCGATGGACCAGGCCTTGTGCCACGGAAAAACCGGCATCGAGATAGACCGCCCCAATCAGCGCTTCCAAGGCATCGGCCAGAATGGAGGGCCGCTTTTGTCCACCGGAGCGAACTTCACCCTCACCGAGACGAATGACATCGGGCAAACCCAGCTCGACTGCCAACTGGTGCAAGGTATCCTGCTTGACCAGATTGGCACGCACGCGCGACAGGTCTCCTTCAGGCAAGGCGCTCAGGCGCTCATAGAGCAAATCGGCCACTGCCAGATTCAGGACCGAGTCACCCAAAAACTCCAGGCGCTCATTGTGATCGACCGAAAAACTGCGGTGCGTCAGCGCCTGACTCAACAGACCAG
>JAKFXU010000358.1 GCA_021731215.1 Rhodoferax sp. | reverse complement strand
AGCCGTGGTAGGCCGCCGTATCGCCGATCAGCCCCTGCACCAGCCACTCGCGCAGCCGGTTCTCGTTGTCCGCGAACCGGGCGTCTCTCGCTTCCATTCGTTCCATCGGGGTTTTGGGTTACAGCGTGGCTAAAAAATATTTTTTGCAGATTGTGCTCCGACCTGTAACCCGCAGCCAGGTTGCGTCGAACTACAACGCAGACTGTAGCGGACTCGGTTCGCCAGGCCCGCGCAGTCCGCATTTTCAACTTCATCGATTTAACAGGAGCTGCCATTATGAATACCCGTTCCCTCGCACTGACGACCACCCTTGCCCTTGCTGCACTCGCCGCCGGCGCCGCCATGGCGCAGGACAAGCCGATGGAGGGCAAGCCCGCCATGGAAAAATGTCTCGGCGTCTCCATCGCCGGCAAGAATGATTGCGCCGCCGGACCCGGCACCACCTGTGCCGGCACGTCGAAGACGGACTACCAGGGCAATGCGTTCAAGCTGGTGCCGGCAGGCACCTGCGCCGACATCAAGACGCCCAAGGGCATGGGTTCCTTGAAGCCGATCAAGGCCTGAGCCTTGCGCGGGCGCACGCCATGACAACTTCAACCCTGAGCGCCGGCCTGGGCCTGAAGCCACCGCATTTCGAGGCGGCACTGAGCTGCGTCGAGCCAGGGTTGTGGTTCGAGGTACACCCAGAGAACTACCTGGTGGCAGGCGGTCCGAGACTGGCCTGGCTCGATGCCATCCGGTCCCGCCACCCGGTGTCGCTGCATGGTGTCTCGCTCTCGCTGGCGGCCGATGCCGCGCCCGACGCCGCCCACCTGGAACGGCTGGCCGCGCTGGCGGATCGGATAGCGCCGGTCCTGATATCCGAGCACTTGGCCTGGTCGGCCTGGCGCGGCAGCTACCTTCCTGACCTGCTGCCATTCCCCCGCACGCATGCGGCACTGTCGCGTATCGCCGGCAACATCGCGCGCACGCAGGACGCGCTGGCGCGGCGCATCGCCATCGAAAACCCCTCGCATTACCTGCGCATCGAGCGGCACGACTGGGATGAAATAGATTTCCTGCACGAACTGTCGCGCCGCACCGGTTGCGGTCTGCTGCTCGATGTGAACAACGTCTATGTCAGTGCCCGCAACCTGGAGTTTTCCGCCGAGGCTTACATCGACGCGTTTCCCTGTGATGCGGTGATGGAGATTCACCTGGCTGGCCACTCGCCAGATCCCCGGCTGGGTCAGGCCCTGCTGGTGGATTCGCACGATGCGCCGGTCGCCCCCGCAGTCTGGGCACTGTATGAGCGCCTGATCGCGCGCATGGGTCCGCGCCCGACGCTGATCGAACGCGATGACCAGGTGCCGCCCTTTGCCGAATTGTTGGCCGAACGCGGCCGAGCGCATGCGCTGCTGCGAGACGCGGAAATGACCTGCGCATGAACCAGCCACTAGCCCACTTCCAAGACGGTTTCGTTCAGGCGCTGTGGGTGCCGCCTGACGAGGTGCCGGATCACCTGCGCGCGCTGGTTGAGCAGACGGGTTTTGCCGTCCATCGCAACACGGTGCTGAAGGGCTGTATCGATGCCCTGCAGGCCAATTACCCGGCGGTCCTGCGGCTGGTCGGCGAGCCCTGGTTTCGGGCGGTGGCGGCCTTGCACGTGCGCGCGCGGCCGCCGGACGATGCACGCCTGCTGCTGTACGGAATGGATTTTTCCAACTTTCTGCGCGACTTTGGACCGGCTGCAGATTTACCCTACCTGAGTAACGTCGCCCGGCTCGACCGCTGCTGGACCGAGGCGCATGGGGCGGCCGATGCCGTCGCACTGGCGCCAGCCGCCCTGGCCGGCCTGCCGCTTGAGCAGCTTGGCCAACTGGTGCTGGCGCCGCACCCGGCCGCGCGCTGGGCCTGGTTTGAGGATCAGCCGATCTACACCCTGTGGCGGCGCAATCGGGGCGGTGCAGCCCAGGGCGTTGACGGCGGCGAGAAACTGGTCTGGCGCGGCGAGGGCGCCCTGCTGACCCGGCCCGCCGCTGCCGTGACGTGGACTGCGCTCGATGCCGCCGGCTGTGCGTTTCTCGATGCCTGCGCCGCCGGTCGCCCGCTCGCGCACGCGGCCAGGGCGGCGCTGGCGCGGCAAGCCAGCGCCGATCTGGCGCTGCTGATGGCCAAGCTGCTGCAAGCCGGCGCTTTTTGTCGCGCGCCTACCTGCGCGGACCCAACCCTAACGGGCATGACTTCGAAAGGCGCCCCAAAACATGAACGTCCTGCCCGTTTTCCCTCTCCCCCAGCCCCTCTCCCGCACGCGGGCGAGGGGAGCGAAGTGAGTCGCTGCCCGACTTTCACGTTAACCAAGGAGATGCCAGCATGACCCCCTTTTCTTGCACTGCCGTCACGGACGCCAGCGACAACGCGCCAGCCGGCCTGCGCGGTAGCTGGCACCGCTTGGCCAGCCAACTGACCAAGCGGGCGCCACACGACCTGCTGGCACTGGTGGACCGGGTGGCCATGGCCGCCATCTTTTTCCTGTCCGGGCGCACCAAGGTGGACGGCTGGCTGAGCGTCACGGAGGGCACCTACACCCTGTTTCGGGAGGAGTACAAGTTGCCGCTGATCCCGGTCGAGTTCGCCGCGCATGCGGCCGTGTTGGCCGAACACCTGTTCCCCGTGCTGCTGGTGCTGGGCCTGTTCACCCGCCTGTCCGCACTCGCGCTGCTGGGCATGACACTGGTGATTCAGCTCTTTGTCTACCCGGATGCCTGGCCTACGCACCTGTCCTGGGCCGGCCTGTTGCTGTACCTGCTGGGCCGCGGCGCCGGCACACTGTCGCTGGACCGGCTGCTTCGGATCCGGTAGCTCGGCGGGTGTTCAACTTCACCTTGCGGCACCCACCCGTCTGACTTGGCCTATCTGTCCTGTCCAAAAAAATCCAGCAGCGACGCCGCCGTGCGCTGCGGCAGTTCTTCCGGGATGAAATGCCCGGCCGGCAGGGCCAGACCCGTGACCTTGCCCGCGCGCGGCTGTCACGGTCGTGCGCCAGGTCGATGCCGGCGCTGGCGCGATAGTCCTCGCATAGGCTGTGAACGGTGGCCGGGTTGCTGAAACAGCGCTCGTATTCGGCCAGCGCCGCCGGTTCGATGCAGTCCAGTCGGTGCAATGTCGATCACGCACAAGCGCTGCGCACGAGCGGAATGGTCCAGCGCCAGCCGGTGCGCGACGCGGCCCCCCCGGTCGTGGCCGCACAGAGCGAAGGCTTCAATCCCGAGCGCATCCATCAGCGCCACCAGGTCCTGCGCCATGGCGCGCTTGCTGTAGTTGCTGTGGTCCGCCAAGCCGGCGGCCTTGGAGGAGTCGCCATAGCCGCGCAGATCGGGCATGACCAGATAGAAGTCCCGCTGCAGTTGCTGCGCCACACGGTGCCACATGACGTGGCTTTGCGGAAAACCATGCAGCAAGAGCAAGGCGGGCCGGTCGCCGGGCAGGCCCGCCGATACGCGGGCGTGAATCTGTACGCTATTGACATTGAAGTGACGGACCTCGAACCCCTCAAACCAATTCATGCGGACCTCCCAGGTTCAGGCGCTTATCGCCAGATACTTCTGCAGATTGGCTTTGGCTCGCGAGCGCACTTTGCTTTTCAAAAATGGCGTCCAGCGCGGTGAAGGCGGTGTAGAACTTGGTCAGGGTCTGTTCATTGGGGTTCACATCGGTTCTCGGGTAAGGGATAGTCAGGGTGCAACTATGCGCAGGTTAATGCATATCTTCAAATGACGTGCGGCAGGATCGGGACCTGCAACAAGCCCGGTAATACCCGCGTCGCGTTCAACCGCACGTCATGGAGCAGCCCTCATAATCCAGGAAAAACCCGAGAATACAAGAGGCTACCAAGCCCCGCAGTCATCCGATAAACAAGGGAGTTCAATGTGAGTGCCAAGCAAATAACACCGGTTACAGCCGGATTCGAGTCGCTGAAGCAAACCAACGAGCACAACGCCGAATACTGGCGTGCCCGTGACCTGCAACCTCTGCTGGGCTACACCCAATGGCGGCGGTTTGAGCGGGCCATTGAGCGTGCGATGACTTCATGCGATGCGTCTGGCAACCAGGCCGCGCATCACTTTGCCGGCGCCGGCAAACCGATCACCGGTGGTAAAGGTGCGGTGCAAGTGGTTGACGACTACCATCTCTCCCGCTTTGCCTGCTACCTCATCGCCCAGAACGGCGACCCACGCAAACCCGAAATTGCCCATACCCAACAATACTTCGCTGTTCAGGCCCGGCGGAAGAGTTCAAAGGCCTGTATGGCGGTTTGGGGCGCGACGCCATCAAACAGCGCAAAACCATTGCGGACAAAGATAACCTGCTCGACCGCATGAACGCCACCGAATTGGCCGCCAACCAGTTTCGCATGACGCAAACTTGCTGAAAGAAAAGAAAACCCCATGACCGAACCCACCATCATCTGCCCCAATTGCAGAACAGAAATCAAACTCACCGAATCGCTGGCAGCGCCCCTGATTGCATCCACCCGTCTGCAGTTCGAGGCGCAACTGGCGCAAAAGGACAGCGACATCGCGCAGCGTGAGCAGGCCATGCGTGAAAAAGAAAAAGCGCTGACGGACGCAAAACGTGACCTGGACGAGCAGGTGGCCGACCAAGTTGCCGGTCAGCTCAAACTTGAGCGCACTCGCGTCGCTGCGGAAGAAGCCAAAAAAGCCAAGGCGGCATCGGCCAACGAGCTGGACGCCAAAGCCCGCGAACTGGAAGAACTGCAAGACGTGCTCAAGGAGCGCGACATTAAACTGGCTGAAGCACAAAAAGCGCAGGCCGAGCTGATCAAAAAGCAACGCGAACTGGACGACGCCAAACGCGAGCTGGACCTGACTATTGAAAAACGCGTGCAAGAAGGTTTGAGCGAAGTGCGGACCCTGGCCAAACGCGAAGCCGAAGACGGCATGAAGCTCAAGGTGGCCGAAAAAGACCAGGCCATCGCTTCCATGCAGCAGAAGATTGAAGAGCTCAAGCAAAAAACCGAGCAGGGCTCGCAGCAACTGCAGGGCGAAGTACAAGAGCTGGAGCTGGAAAACCTGCTGCGCGCCAAGTTTCCGTTTGACCTGATCGAGCCCGTGCCCAAAGGCGAGTTTGGCGGCGACGCCCTGCACCGCGTCAACAGCCAGGGCGGCACGCCCTGCGGCAGCATCCTGTGGGAATCCAAACGCACCCGCAACTGGAGCGACGGCTGGATCATGGTGGAGCTGGGCGAGCACTGCCACACGCACATCGTTCCGCGCTGTC
>JAKFXU010000360.1 GCA_021731215.1 Rhodoferax sp. | reverse complement strand
GAAACGATGGAATGGACGCAAATCCTGACGCTGGCGGCCAAAGAGTTGCGCGACCGCCTGCGCAACCGCTGGGTGCTGGCAGTGGCGCTGGTGTTCACGGTGTTCTCGCTGGTGATTGCCTACTTTGGCGGCGCCGGCCAGGGCCAGCTCGGCCTGCGCTCGATCGAATTCACCATTGCCAGCCTGGTCAGCCTGGTGATCTACCTGATTCCGCTGATCGCCTTGCTGCTCGGCTTTGATGCGGTGGTGGGCGAGCGCGAGCGCGGCTCGCTCGATCTGCTGCTGGCCTTGCCCATCACCCGGCTGGAGCTGCTGCTGGGCAAGTACCTGGGGCTGGCGGGGGCGCTCACGCTCTCCACGCTGGCCGGCTTTGGCCTGGTGGCGCTGCTGCTGTTCCAGCAGTTCAGTTGGGCCGGGCTCTATCACTACCTGGGTTTCATGCTCAGCGCGGTGCTGCTGGGCCTGGCGTTCCTGAGTCTGGCCGTGCTGCTGTCGGTGATCGCGCGCGAACGCACCCGCGCCTCGGGCCTGGCGATTGCGCTGTGGTTCTTCTTTGTGCTGGTGTTTGACCTGCTGCTGCTGGGGGGCCTGGTGGCCACCGGCGGCAGCTACGGCGGCGACGCGTTTGCCTATCTGCTGCTGCTCAACCCGGCCGACGTGTTTCGCATCCTCAATGTATTTTCACTGGAAGATGTTCGTACCCTGTATGGCCTGACCAGCATCGTGCCGCCGGCTCTGGCCAAACCCTGGCTGATGGGCGCGGTCATGCTGACCTGGATTATGGTGCCGCTTGCGCTGGCACGCTGGAGGTTCAAATCATGAGTTACACCTGTTTCTGCGGCCACCGCCGCCAACTGTTGGGCCTGGCCGCGCTTGCTGCCCTGGGCGGCCTCGCCGCTTGCGGTGAGCGCGCCGGCAAGGCCCCGGCGTTGCAGCCGATCGAGATCGACGCGGCCACCGCGTGCGAACTGGACGGCATGTTGTTGGCCGACTATCCCGGCCCCAAGGCGCAGATCCACTACGCCGGTGCCGGCGCGCCGGTGTTCCTGTGCGACACGGTGGAGCTGTTCAACCTGCTGCTGCGGCCCGAGCAGGTGCGCAAGGTGCTGGCGGTGTACGTGCAAGACATGGGCCAAGCCGACTGGCAACAGCCGCGCGGCCACTGGATCGACGCCAGCAGCGCCTTCTATGTGCTGGGCAGCAAGCGCCATGGCTCGATGGGGCCGACCATCGCCAGCTTCGCGCAGGAGCCCGACGCCAAAAAATTCGCCGAGCGATGGGGCGGCAAGCTGCTGCGCTACGCCGAGGTCAAACCCGAGATGGTGGACCTGAGCGGCGGCGCGCTGCATGACAGCAAGATGTAGCCATGATGCTGCGTGTGCGTGTGCCTGCGCTCAGCCCGCTGCGCTGGGCGTCGCTCGCCGGTCTGGTCCTCATGGGGTGTCTGCTGCTGACGCCTTGGCGCACGAGGTCCCCGGATGCCGCCCTTTTGGCGGCTGCGGGCGAAGTTTGCGTGGTGGCGCCGCCCATACCCTATGACCCCAAGTCGGGACTGGGCCTGCACACGCCCCGACCTGTGCCCGCCGATGCACGTTGCCCGGTGTGCGGCATGTACCCGGCGCGCTCACGCGAGTGGGCGGCACAGGTTATTTTCGACAATGGCGACACGCAGTTCTTCGATTCGCCGCTCTCACTCTTTATCTACCTGCAAGACGTGGGTCACTACACTCGCGGCCGCAGGGCCGGCGAGATCGCGGCCAGTTATGTAAGCGATGCCGACAGCGGCGCCTGGATCAGTGCTGCGGATGCAGTCTACGTCAGCGGCTCGACTGCCACGGGCCCCATGCGCGCCGGCAATCTGCCCGCTTTTACCAGTGCGGCTGCCGCGCAGCGCTTCGCCAGCGTGCGCGGCGGGCTGCTGCTGGAGGCCAGGCAAATCAGCCCGCAATTGCTGCAAGACCTCAATGGCCGACGCCGCCACGCGCATGATGCCGCCGAGGCGACGCTGAAACTACCCTAGCCACCGTCCTTTTTCAGTTCCAGCGCAGCGTCGTACAAGGCATTGCGCGAGGCCCCGGTAATGTCGGCCGCCAGCTTGACGGCGGTCTTTAACGGCAGCTCCGCCAGCAGCAGCTTGAGAATGCGCTGCTCGTGGCCCGGCTCGACTTTCACCGCCGCCGGATGCAGCACCAGCACGAATTCGCCCCGGCAGCGGTGCGGCTGCGCACGCAGCCAGTCCGCCAAGGTGCCGGCCGCGACGGTGGCAATCTCCTCGAATTGTTTGGTCAACTCGCGCCCGATGGTGAGCGGCCGCTCGCCCAAAACAGCCAGCGCCGTGGCCAGTGTTTCAATCCGGTGCGGCGCCTCCAGCAAGACCACGGCGCGCGCCTCCAGCGCCAGCGCCGCCACCGCACTGGCCCGTTCGGTGGCCTTGGACGACAAAAAGCCGACGAATACAAACTGGCCCTGCTGCGCGCCCTCGTCGGCGATGCCGGCCACACTGAGCGCGGCGGTCACGCTGCTGGCGCCGGGCAGCGGAATCACCGGCCAGGCGGCGCGGCGCACAACGGCTACCAGCCGGGCGCCGGGGTCGCTGATGGCTGGCGTGCCGGCATCGCTGGCGTAGGCCACGCGCTGACCTTGGCGCAGTCGCTCAAGCACAGTCTGCGCCGCCTGCGCCTCGTTGTGCTGGTGCACGGCGAGCAACTGCGCGGCGGTCTTGTCGATGCCATAGGCGCGCAGCAAAGTCTGGGTGTGGCGCGTGTCCTCGCAGGCGATGGTGTCAGCCAATGCCAGCACATGCAGCGCCCGCAGCGTGATGTCGGCCAGGTTGCCAATCGGTGTCGCCACCATGTACAGTGCGCCAGGCGGATAATTCTGACCAGCGGCCGCTTCAAATGCGGCACTCCGGGCCGAGGCAGAGGCAAGAGTAGCAGTCAATGGTATTTCCTCAAATCAAGACCAAGGTTGGCACCAGCAAGCAGGCGGGCGATGCCGCCGAAGACGCCGCGCTGCGCTACCTGCAGCAAGCCGGTTTGCGCCTGCTGGAGCGCAATTATCGGACGCCCGGGCGCGGCGGCGGAGAAATCGACCTGATCCTGCGCGCGCCGGACGGCACCACCGTGTTTGTGGAGGTGCGCCAGCGCCAGAGTGTCAGCCACGGCGGGGCCGCCGCCAGCGTCAGCAGCGCCAAGCAGCGGCGCATTGTTTTCGCCGCGCGCCATTACCTGCTGCGCCTGCGCCAGCCGCCGCCCTGCCGCTTTGATGTCGTGCTGCTGGAGGCCGGCGGCATTGAATGGCTGCAGGCGGCCTTTGATGCTTCTTGAGCCGGCCGACCACCCGGCCCCAACGTCAGTGCGGGCGCTTCTGAGCGCGCGCTGGCGACCCACAGTTTGATACCTCTGGCGCAGGTATCATCGCCCCATGCTTGAGCAACGTATTCAACAACACTTCATCGACAGTGCCGACCTGAAATACCAGGCGGCGCAGCTATTGAGCAAGCCGATCGCGGCGGCGGTGCAAGCCATGCTGACCTGCGTCACCAGCGGCGCCAAGGTGCTGGCCTGCGGCAACGGCGGCTCGGCCGCACAAGCGCAGCATTTCGCCGCCCAGTTTGTCGGGCGCCATGAACGCGAGCGGCCTGAACTGGCGGCGCTTGCGCTGAGCACCAACAGCGCCAGCATCACGGCGCTGGCCAACGACTACGACTTCAAGCTCATTTTTTCACGCCAGGTGCGCGCCCTGGGGCAGCCGGGCGACGTGCTGCTGGTGCTTTCCAGCAGCGGCAATTCGGCCAATGTGCTGGCCGCGATCGAGGCCGCCCATGAGCGCGAGATGGTGGTGGTAGGCTTGAGCGGGCACGGCGGCGGCAAGATGACCCATGCCCTGCGCGATACCGATGTCCACATTTGTGTACCCCATGAACGCAACGCGCGCATTCAGGAGGTCCATTTGCTGGCCCTGCACTGTATTTGTGACGCGGTGGATGCCCAGTTACTCGGAGACCAAGGAGCTTCAATATGAAAACGAGCCATCGAAAACTGCTGCTTCTGCTGGCGCTCAGCGCGACTTTAGGCGCTGGGCTGAGCGCGTGTGCGCCCCTCATCGTGGGCGGCGCGGTGGTCGGCTCGCTGATGGCGACCGACCGCCGTACCGCAGGCACCCAGATTGAGGACGAAGGCATCGAGTTGCGCGCCGCCAGCCGTATCCGCGAACATCTGGGCGGACGTGTTCGGGTCGGCGTGACCAGCTACAACCGCCAGGTGCTGTTGACCGGTGAGGTGCCCAACGCACAAGACAAGCAGTTGCTGGAGCAGGTGGTCGCCAGGGTCGAGAACGTGCGCGCCATCGTCAATGAAGTCGGCATTCTGGGCCAAGCCAGCCTGACCCAGCGCTCGTCCGATGCGCTGGTAACCGGCCGGGTCAAAGCCGGCATGGTGGATGCCAAAGACCTGTTTGCCAATGCCTTCAAAGTGGTGACGGAGCGCGGCACCGTCTATCTGATGGGGCGCGTGACCCAGCGCGAGGCCGAGCGCGCCACCGACATCGCCCGCAGCATCAGCGGCGTGCAGAAAGTGGTGCGCGTGCTGGAGATCATCAGCGAAGAAGAGTTGCAGGCCCTGCTGCCCAAGCCGAGCGCCAACGAAACCAGGAAATAGCCGTGCCGCGGCCCTTCAGCCTTTGGGTGGCCCTCCAAAATTGTCTGTAACCAGCATCAGGCTGTCGGCGTGGATTGAATATTGACCCGCCTTCTGCTTGAGCGCACAATGGCTCCAAATCCATTTTGGAGCCATTGTGGCAACTATTTCCATTAAAGATGTCCCCGAGCAGTGGGCGCAAGCCCTGCGTCAACGCGCGGCACGAAACCATCGCTCCTTGCAAGGGGAACTGATGAGCCTGATTGAGCGGGCGGTCGTTGAGCCGCCCGCCGGGTCCAGCAGCAGCACCATGACTTCTACCCAAGCCGACGCAATAGCGTCACCGGGGCAAGTGGTGGGGTTTGACCGCCTGGGGCACCCGATCACCCGGCGCGGCACCAAGACCATTGAGCAAATTGCCGCCGAGCACAGGCTGCGTTTTGTGCAACCGGTTACAGGTGGACCGCTAGCCGTGGACATCATTCGCGAGGATCGCGACTCGCGATGAGCGCTTTCGAATTATCTAACGAGTAAGGTTAGATCGTGCGAAGCCACGATCTGAACCGTTTGTTGGACGAGCCCGGTTCAAGCCGCAACGGCCTCGACTCCCTGAAAATATCTTTTCCCGTCGCACCGCTTGCAAGGGGCCTTG
>JAKFXU010000359.1 GCA_021731215.1 Rhodoferax sp. | reverse complement strand
CTGTCCCTGTTTGGCAAACTGGGGGTCTGGGACGCGGCCAACAACAATGGCGTGCTGATTTACCTGCTGCTGGCCGAGCACGCGATTGAGCTGGTGGCCGACCGCGGTCTCAACGACCGGGTCGCGCCGTCGGTTTGGCCGGCCCTGGTAGCCGGCATGAGCGCCGAGTTTCGCCAGGGGCGTTTTGAGGCCGGCCTGAGCCAGGCGCTGGAACAAGTGTCGGTGCTGCTGGAGCAGCATTTCCCGCTCGCGCCGGGCAGCGCCAATCCGAATGAATTGCCGGATGCACCGCTATTGAACTGAGCCGGGGCGCTTTTTACTTCGCGGCCGGACGCAGATGCACCACCTCGACATCGACGCGCCGGTTCTTGGCACGGCCTTCCTTGGTCGCGTTATCAGCAATCGGCTGGCTTTCGCCCCTGCCCACGGCGCGCACCCGTTTGACATCGACGCCTTTGCTCACCAGATAGGTCTTGACCGACTCGGCGCGCGCCAGTGACAGGCGGTTGTTGTAGGCCTCGCTGCCGACCGAGTCGGTGTGCCCGACGGCGATCACCACATCGAGTTGGGCGCCCTTGATGCTTTCCAGCAGGCTGTCGAGTTTGCGCAGGCCAGCGGGCTTGAGCTCGGACTTGTCAAAATCAAACAGCGCGTCGGCCGCCAAGCTGACCTTGGTTGGGGCCTGCGCCTGCGCAGGCGCAGGCGTGGGCGCGACCGGGGCTGGCGCCCGCACGCGCGGCGGAATCACGGTCTGCGCCTTGATCTTGTCCAGGGTATCAACCACTGATTCTTCGAGTGGACAGAGCTCGGCCGGGTCGATGCCGCCGCGGTCCTGGCCGGCGTCCTGCGGGCTCGGCACGTTGGCCCGGTTCACGCCCAGCGCCGCCACCAGTTGGCCCATGCCGGCCAGGGTGCGGGCCTGCGCCGTGGCCTGGTTGTGACGGGCATTGATATAGGCGCGCGTGGCCTCGAAGTACTCGTTCTGGCTGTCGAGCAAATCGAGCAGGGTGCGCTGGCCGATGTCGAACTGCTGGCGATAGGCCTCGCGCGACTTCTCCGTCGACAGCCGGTGCTGGTCAAGGTAGCGCTGCTGTTCATTCAGGCTGCGCACATCGCTGTAGGCAATCGACAGCGTCTGGCGCACATCGCGGCAGGCTTTTTCCTGCAGGTCACGGGCCTGCTCTTTCTGGTCCACCGCCTGGCGCTCACGCGCCTGGTCGGCGCCGCCACGGAACAGGTTGTAGTTCAACACCAGCTCCACGCCATTGACGCTGGTATGGCCGGGGATGCCGCCGGTGTCGTTGTCGCGGTTGGCGTAGGCGCGCAGATCGACCCGTGGCATATAGGCGGCCTTGCGTGACTCGATCGCCATCTTGAAGGCGCGCACATTTTCCACCGCCGCGTTGAGCGTCGGGCTGCCCTGCAAGCCATCGCGCATCAGGATATCGGTCGAAGCCGGCAGGGTGCCGAGCTTGAACGGCTCGGGCAAGGCCACCAGGCTGGCCGGCGGTTTTTCCCCGACGATGCGCAGGTAGCGCGCACTGACGTCGTGCAGGTTGGTCAGCTCGGTCAGCAAGTTGGACTCGGCCAGCGCCAGGCGCCCGTTGGCCTGCTCGACGTCGACCCGGCGCCCGACGCCGGCATTGGCACGCTCTTCGACCTGCACCGTGGTCTGCTTGTGTTCGACATAGTTCTGCGTGGCGACCGCCACCAACTCACGGTAACGCACCACGTCGGCATAGGCGCGCACTGCCTCCAGGGCGGCGGTCTCGGAGGCTTCGGCCAGCTCGTAGTAGCGCGTCAGCTTGGCATAGCCCAGGCGCTTGACCTCGCTGGGGGTGAACAGGCCGTCAAACAGCATCTGGTTGAGCGTGAGCTGCGCGGTGTTGAAGCCGTAGCTGGTGCCGCCGGGAAACGCCGGCGAGTCGCGGTTCTCACGCCCGATCGAGGCGCGCAGGTCGATTTGGGGGAAATAGCCGCCCCGCGCCACATCGCGCTCGTTGCCGGCGGCCTTGAAGCCGTTCCAGCGCGCCTGGACTTCGGGGTTGCTCACTACTGCCTTGCGCGCCGCCTGCACCAGCGGCTCGGGCAAAGCCTGTGCCTGGGCACCCAGGCTGGCCGCGATTGCGACGGCAAGAATTGATAAATTTATTTTTGAAGCCATGAAACCCCCAGGAGTGTGATTGTTGCTGTTACCCTTGCATCTCGCAGCCTGATGATTGGTGCCAGATCCCGCTTACATTATGATGCATATCAACAAGAGTGCAATTAATTTTGCCGCCAGGATCTGGCCCTAGGCGCACGTTTATGCTATTTACCGCCAGCACCGTCCTACCCCTGCGTCTGCGCCCGAAGTCAGCCGGCGCCTGGGCGCTGCTGCTGGGCTTATGGCTGGTGCTGGTCGCCTCGATCGCGGCGCCTGACCTCGACAAGACCCAGGCCCTGGCCCAGCAGCGCTACGGCGCGCGCGCCGCCGAAACCGTCGCCGCCTGGCGGCGCATGATGGAAGAAGCGCGCGCCCTGTCCGACGCTGACAAGCTGACCCAGGTCAACACTTTTTTTAACCGCCGCATCTTGTTCGAGGATGACATCGTGATCTGGCAACAAGCCGACTACTGGGCCACGCCGCTCGAGTTCATGGGGCGTGGCGCCGGCGACTGCGAAGACTTTTCGATCGCCAAATACATCACGCTGCAAATGCTGGGCATCGGCAACGAGCGGCTGCGCCTGATTTATGTGCGGGCCAAGAGCGGCTCCAGCGCCTCCTTCGCCCACATGGTGCTGGGCTTTTACCCGCAGCCGAGCGAGGAGCCGCTGATTCTGGACAACCTGATCAGCAGCGTGCGCCCGGCCTCCCAGCGCTCCGACCTGGCGCCGGTGTTCAGTTTCAACAATGATGGCCTGTGGGTCGGCGGCGCCACCGCCTCCGCCGCCGACCCCACCACCCGGCTGTCGCGCTGGCGCGATGTGTTGGAGCGCATGCGCCAAGACGGTCTCTAGTCAACGTTTTTTACCCAGCGAGTCCACCATGTCCCTTATCAAACAACTCTGGATTGCCATCGCCCTGGTCATGACCCTTGCCTTTGGCGGCAGCATGGTGGTGAGCGTGCTGTCGGCCCGCCATTACCTGGAGCAGCAACTGCAGGTCAAAAACATCGACAACGCCACTGCGCTGGCGCTGTCGCTGTCACAACTGCCCAAAGACCCGGTGACGGTCGAGCTGCAGGTGGCGGCGCAGTTTGACGTCGGCCATTACCGCTTCATCCGCATTGTCTCGCCCACCGGCCAGACCCTGGTGGAGCGCGTGTTCGCCGGCCAGTTGCAGGGCGCGCCGCGCTGGTTTGTCGAGTTGATTCCGATCCGCGCCGTGCCGGGGCAGGCCCAGATCCAGGATGGCTGGAACCAGTACGGCACGCTGACCCTGGCCAGCCACGAACAGTACGCCTACCAAAGCCTGTGGAATGGCACGCTGGAACTGCTGCTGTGGTTTGTCATCGGCAGCGTGATCGCGGGCGGCGTCGGCACGCTGTTGATCCGCTTCATCACCCGGCCGCTGGGCGAGGTGGTGGGCCAGGCGCATGCCATTGCCGAACGTCGCTTTCTCAGCATTGCCGAGCCGCGCACGCCCGAATTGCGCAGCGTGGTACGCGCCATGAACAGCATGGTCGAGCGGCTCAAAGCCATGTTCAGCGAAGAAGCGGCGCGCCTGGAGGCGCTGCGCCAGAAGGTCAACCTCGACCCCTTGACCGGCCTGGCCGGGCGCGAGCATTTTCTGTCGCAGTTGCGCGAGTTGCTGACCGGCGAAACCCATGGCGCCGAAGGCACGCTGGCGGTGGTGCGCCTGCTCGACCTCAACACCCTGAACACCCGGCTTGGCCACCAGCGCGCCGATGATCTGCTCAAGCAACTCGGCACCCTGCTCAAGGACAACTGCCAGGATCGCCTGGGCCAGCAGGCCGGGCGCCTCAAGGGCGGTGAATTCGCGGTGGTCTATCCCACCATCGCCGCCCCGACGGAAGCCGGCGCCGAGCTGCACCAGCTCTTGAGCCAGGGCTGGCTGGCGGCCTGGGCGTCCGAGGTGCCCGACCTGTTCCAGCTCGGTGCCGTGCCTTACCACCGCTACCAGGACATTGGCGAACTGCTCAGCCGGGCTGATGAAGCACTGGCACGCGCCGCGGCCCAAGGCGCCAACAGTTGGTACGCCAGCGCAGCCGCAGCCGGCCGCACTGCGCTGCCGGCCGAGCAATGGCGCACCCTGCTGACCGAAGCCGTCACCGGCGGCAAGCTGCGGCTGGCCTTTTACCGGGTGGTCGACAGCCACAACCAAGCCGCCATCCACCAGGAAGGCCTGATTCGCCTGCAGGTCGACACGGCCGGGGCCTTGCTCAGCGCGGGCGACTTCATGCCGATGGCGGCACGCCTCAACCTGACGGCGCCGATCGACCTGCAAGTGGTCAAGCTCGCCATTGAATACCTGCGCACCACGCCGGGCGACATCGCCATCAACCTGTCGGCCCAAACCATTGTCGATCTCAACTTCCGGCGCGAGCTCGCCCTGCTGTTGCAGGACAACCCCGATGTCTGCAAGCGCCTGCTGTTTGAAGTACCCGAGTACGGGGTGTTCAAGCAGTTCGACGCCTTTCGCGACCTGGTTCACACCGTCAAGCCGCTGGGTTGCCGCGTTGGCATCGAATACTTCGGCCAGCGCTTTGCCGAAGGCGACAAGCTCGCCGACCTGGGCCTGGACTACATCAAGGTCCACCCCAGCTATGTGCACGGCATCGCCAGCAGTCCGGGCAACCAGGAATTCCTCAAGGGCCTGTGCCGCGTGGCGCGCAATTTTGGCATCGTCGTGATCGCACTCGGCGTCGAGTCCGAGAGCGACCTGCCCTTGCTGACCGCGCTCGGCTTTGACGGCATGACCGGGCCCGGGGTCAAGTAAATGCGCGCAGCCGCCGGCGTCGTCGCCCTGCTTGGGGCGGTCTGCCTGGCGCCGCTCCAGGCGCTGGCCCAGGCTGACGCGACCGAGCCGGTGACGCTGGCCGCGCTGGCGCATGAACCAGCGGCGCTGCGCCGCCTGCTGCAGCAGGCCAGCGCGCTCGAAGCGGCCAGCGACAGGCCCGACAGCGCCTGGCAGGCCGCCGTGCTTTATTGCCAGAGCGCGCGCTGGGGCAGCAGCGAGGGCCAATACCGGCTCGGCATGCTCTATGCCTTTGGCCAGGGCGTGCCCGAGAGCCGGCCCTTTGCCGCCGCCCTGTTCGCGCTGGCCGCCTCGCTCGGCCACGCCCG
>JAKFXU010000212.1 GCA_021731215.1 Rhodoferax sp. | reverse complement strand
ACTTTTAACCATGAAGCCAATTGCACTGAGTTCTGCCGCAGCGCCGGGCCGCCCCAAGCAAGGCACGGCCCCCTCGGGGGGCAGCGTTGCACATGCGTTATCGGCCAAGGCCGATCCCGGGGCAGTGGCGAGCGTGGGGGCTATCTCAAGGGGCAGCCCCCACTGGCGCTGGCGATGGCGATGTGCCGGCCCGCCTTGACACTTCAGCCCCCAACAATGAACCCCAGCAATTTCAGCAACTGCCAACTATTTGAAACTTCAGGAGAAAAAAATGCCTATCGAAATGATTGAAGAACAAGCGTTTACCCAGGGCACCCAGATCAAGGTGATCGGCGTCGGTGGCGGTGGCGGCAATGCCGTCGGTCACATGATCGACTGCGCGGTGCAGGGCGTGGAATTCATCTGCGCCAATACCGATGCCCAGGCCTTGGGCCGCAGCGATGCGCACCGCACCATCCAGCTCGGCAGCAGCGGGCTGGGCGCCGGCAGCAAGCCCGACAAGGCGCGCGAAGCGGCGGAACTGGCGGCCGACGACATCCGCGCCGCCATTGAGGGCGCGCACATGCTGTTCATCACCGCCGGCATGGGCGGCGGCACCGGCACCGGCGCCGCGCCGGTGATTGCGCGCATCGCGCGTGAAATGGGCATTTTGACGGTCGGCGTGGTGACCAAGCCGTTCGACTTCGAAGGTGGTCGGCGCATGACCAATGCCGACAGCGGCCTGATCGAACTGGAAGCCAATGTCGACTCCCTGATCGTGGTGCTCAACGAGAAGTTGCTTGAAGTGCTGGGCGATGACGTCACCCAGGACGAGGCCTTTGCCCATGCCAACGATGTGCTCAAGAACGCCGTCGGTGGCATTGCCGAAATCATCAACGTGCCCGGCCACGTCAACGTCGACTTTGAAGACGTGCGCACCGTGATGGGCGAGCCCGGCAAAGCCATGATGGGCACGGCGGTGGCGGCCGGCCCGGATCGGGCGCGCATCGCGGCTGAACAGGCGGTGGCCTGCCCGCTGTTGGAGGGCATCGACCTGTCAGGCGCCAAGGGCGTGCTGGTGCTGATCACCGCCGCCAAGGGCTCGCTCAAACTGTCCGAGTCCAAGCTGGCCATGAATACGATTCGCGCCTACGCCTCGCCCGACGCCCACGTTATCTACGGCACCGCCTATGACGACCACCTGGGCGACCAGATTCGCGTCACCGTGGTCGCCACCGGTCTGAGCCGCCAGGGCGCCAGTCGCGCCAAGCCGCAGTTGCAGGTGCTGCAAACCACCCTGCGCACCGGCACCGACAACGTGCCGTTTCACGTGCCCACGCTCAACACGCCGGCCAACGTCCCCATGAGCTCGGCGCTGATGGGCGGCGCCATGGCGCCAGCCGGCATCAGCCAGCCCGACTACCAGAGCATGGCCACGCCCAGCGTCTGGCGCACGCGCGACCGCACGCAGGCGGCGGCCAAGGTGGACGCGCTGGCGTCGGGCGGCATGGATGATTTTGAGATTCCGGCCTTTTTGCGCAAACAGGCGGATTGAGTTTTTCGCTGCGGGCGCGTCTCCTGCGTGGCGGGGGGGCGCCCGGCGCGGGAGTGAGCGGGCCAGGCGGACCCACCTGCATCCTCAATAGGGGCTCTCGAACCCCAGCCGGGTCAATATTTCCACCTCCCGCAGTTCCATCACTTGGGCGTCTTCCGCGCTGCTTTCGTGGTCCCAGCCTTGCGCATGCAGGGTGCCGTGCACCAGCAGGTGGGCGTAGTGGGCTTGCAGCGTCTTGCCTTGTTTCTCGGCCTCCGCGGCCACCACCGGCGCGCACAGCACCAGGTCGGCCGTGACCACCGGTTCTTGCGCGTAGTCAAAGGTCAGCACATTGGTGGCCTTGTCTTGTTTGCGGTAGTCGCGGTTGAGTGAGCGGCCTTCGGCCAGGTCCACAATGCGCACCGTGATCTCGGCGTCGCTCTGCAGCGCGTGGCGAATCCAGCGCGCGACTTTGTGGCGCGGCAAGGCGGCGCGGTGCAGGGCCGCATCGGCGAGCTGGCCGAACTGCAGTGACAAAGCGAGTTGATTCAACATCAGCATTGGGTAGAAAGGCCTCCAGCCCCTGATAATCTGTGAAAAGCTATTATTTCAATAGCAAAAAGGTGAGCTAGCCGCCGCGCCGGGCCGCCCCAAGCAAGGCGAGCCCCCTCGGGGGGCAGCGCAGTACACGAAGTGACAAGCGTGGGGGCCATGCTAGACAATCTTCTTGCGGCTGCGCGCACGCGCCACCCCCATCGACAGCTCGGGCTCGGCGTCGTCGCGCGGGTTGGGGTTGATGCGCCCCGGTGCGTCGTAGGCGTCCACAATGCGCGCCACCAGCGGGTGGCGCACTACGTCGGCGCTGGTCATGCGGCAGATCGCGATGCCGGGCACCCGCTTGAGCACGCGCTCGGCGTCAATCAGGCCGCTGAGCTGGGTTTTGGGCAGGTCGATCTGGCTCACGTCGCCCGTCACCACCGCCTTGGAGCCAAAGCCGATGCGGGTCAGGAACATCTTCATCTGTTCGGGCGTGGTGTTCTGCGCCTCGTCCAGAATGACAAAGGCGGTGTTGAGCGTGCGCCCGCGCATGAAGGCCAGCGGCGCGACCTCGATGGTCTGGCGCTCGAACGCTTTTTGCACCTGCTCGAAACCCATCAGCTCATAGAGCGCGTCGTACAGCGGGCGCAGATAGGGGTCGATCTTCTGCGCCAGGTCGCCCGGCAAATAGCCCAGCCGCTCACCGGCTTCCACCGCCGGGCGCGTCAGCACGATGCGCTGCACCGCGCTGCGCTGCAAGGCGTCGACGGCCATCGCCACCGCCAGGTAGGTTTTGCCGGTGCCGGCCGGGCCAATGCCGAAGGTGATGTCGTGGCTGGCGATGTGGTCCAGGTAGCTGGCCTGGTTGAGGGTGCGCGGTTTGAGGTCGCTGCGTTTGGTTTTCAGGCCGGGACCGTCCGCGTGGTCCAGGTCGGGGTCGCCGGCCAGCATCAGTTGCACCGTGGCGGGCTCGATCGGGCGCGCCGCCATTTCATACAAGGCCTGCAGCATTTCCATGCCGCGCTTGGCCTGGGCCTTGCTGCCGTCGACCTTGAACTGCTCGTGCCGGTGGGCGATCTTGACTTGCAGCGCCGCTTCGATGGTGCGCAGATGCTCGTCCAGCGGGCCGCACAAATGGCTCAGGCGGGTGTTGTTGGGCGGAGAAAACAGGTGTCGGAGAATCAAGTTGATAATTCCTGAAAAGGTCACCCATGATAGGCAAGAAATGATCGGCAAACTGACAGGCACCTTGAGCGACAAAAATCCACCCCAACTGCTGCTCGACTGTAACGGCGTCGGCTACGAAGTGCACGTGCCCATGAGCACCTTTTACAACCTGCCCGAACTCGGCGCCCAGCTCAGTCTGCTGACCCACTTTGTGGTGCGCGAAGACGCGCAGATTCTGTACGGTTTTGCCACGGCAGCGGAGCGCGAAGCGTTTCGCCAACTGATCAAGATCGCCGGCGTCGGGCCGCGCACTGCCTTGTCGGTGCTGTCGGGCATGAGCGTGGCTGAACTGGCGCAGGCGGTGACGCTGCAGGAAGCGGGGCGGCTGGTCAAAGTGCCCGGCATCGGCAAGAAAACCGCCGAGCGTTTATTGCTGGAACTCAAGGGCAAGCTCGGGCCCGACATCGGTGTGCCGGCCAGCGTCGCCAACGACAGCCAGGCCGACATCCTGCAGGCGCTGCTGGCGCTGGGTTACAGCGACAAGGAAGCGGCGGCGGCCCTGAAGGCGCTGCCGGCCGAGGTGGGCGTCAGTGACGGCATCAGGCTGGCGCTGCGGGCGCTGGCCAAGTAGGCGGCCGTTATCCTTCAGCCATGAAGAAAAGTGTTGAGTTCTTTGACCAGGCGTTCCGCCGTGCGGCAACGTCGGACTTGCTCAAACTCAACCCGTTTGAGGCGCTGGCGCTGCCTTACCTGCACGGTGAGGTGCTCGATTTCGGCTGCGGCATGGGCAACCTGGCTTTTGCCGCTGCGGCCGCAGGCTGCACCGTCACCGCGCTCGACGCCAGCCCGGCCGCCATCGATCACATGCGCGCCCGTGCCGTCCAAGAAGCCGCCCCGGTGGCGGCCGCGCTGGCCGATCTGCGCAGCTATCCGATCGAGCATGACTACGACTGCGTGGTCTCGATCGGGCTGCTGATGTTCTTTGACTGCGCCACTGCCTTCAAGGTCCTGGCTGAACTGCAGCAGCACGTTCGACCCGGCGGTTATGCGGTGGTGAACGTGCTGGTCGAAGGCACCACCTACCTGGACATGTTTGACCCGCAAGAGCATTGCCTGTTCGCGCCGTCGGCGCTGGCGCAGCGGTTTTCGGGCTGGCACATCGAACGCGCTGAGTTCAGCGATTTCGAGGCGCCGCAGGCGAGCCGCAAGCGCTTTTGCACCGTCATCGCCCGCAAGCCGCAGGCCCAGGCCGCTGAATCCGACGTGGCTACTGCGCGTCCCGCACCGCCCGCCCATTGAGCGGCTGCAGCGGGCGGGTATTGTTCGGGAACAGTTGCGCGAACAGCTTGATTTGTTGCGGGCTGACCGCAGTGGGCTGTTTCAGCACCAGCCACAGCACGCCTTCGGTGCAGGGCGGCGTGCTGAGCGAACCCATGAACTGGTAGTAGCGCTGGTCCTGCGGCAGCAGCTCGTTGAGGTCGAGCAGGCCCATCGGCATCGGCACCCGGTCGCCGGCATCAAGCGGCAGGTAGGTCCAGACCTTGTTGATCAGGGCGTTGGCGGCGCCGCTGTGCAGCAACACCGCCAGCACCGCCAATTGACCCTCGGCATTCTTGTGCAACAGGTGCGCCGCCATCGCAAAGCCCTGATTGTTGATGCGCTGTTCCGAGGGGTGATGAAAACTGATCTGCAGCAACTGGTAGCTGGTGCCGCGCACGCTCAAGCGGTTGTCCCCCGCCACGTCGACCTGGATGGTGCGGCCATTGTTGAGCACGCTGGCGCCGCTGGGCTGGTAATTGAATTGCAGTGGCTCAGCCGGGCCCTGCAAGGTGTTGGACTCGTCAATGTTGATGGGCGACTGGCGCTTGCCGCTCGCGCACAGATGGAAGTCGGGCCTGAGCTGGCCCCAGGCCTGCGGCCCGGTGGCCCCCTCGTAACGCCAGTCGGTGCCGCCCGCGGGCGCTGCCGTGGCGCTGGCGGCGCCAGACGCGCTCAGGGCCTCGGCCCTGGCGCGAATGTAGCGGCGGCTGGTCTGCGGGTTGACAACTGCCACGGCGGGCATGGGCGCAAGCGCTCGCGCGGCTGCGGCGCTGGGC
>JAKFXU010000211.1 GCA_021731215.1 Rhodoferax sp. | reverse complement strand
TAAGGTACCAGCCGGCGACCACCAGCAAGCCCAGCACGAATGCACCGACGATGTGCGAGGTATTGGCGCGAAAGCGTTTATCCTTGAAAACGAATCCCAGCAGGCCCAGCGCAAGCACACCTGCGGTGACGAGCAAGGCCGCTTTGGCCGACAGCCCGGTGAGATTTCCGACCAGGGTCGGCAAGGCCTGATTGGCCAAACCCAGGGCCGCCAAATCCACGTTGACCGGGTCCAGGTAAGAGACCCGCCACTGACCAAACAAACCCTTGAGCGTCATGTAGGCCGAGATGGCGACCAGGATCAACACGACCAGTGAGCGCAGATTGCCGCCGCCGACGCGAATCAGGTTTTTGTTGACACAGCCGCCGGCCAGTGTCATGCCGATGCCAAACAGCGTTCCGCCCACCAGCAAGGACAGCCAGGGCAGGGTCGCGCGTTGGTAAATCGATTTGCTCAGATCGACCAGCCCCAGGTAGTGCAGCAGACTGGTGCCGATCAGCGCCACGGTGAGCGCCAGCAGCCACATGCGCATGCGGCCCCAGTGTTCCATGTTGACGGCGTCCGAAATCGCCCCCATGGTGCAAAAGTTGGTCTTGTTGGCGACCGCGCCAAAAATGATTCCCAACAAAAGGCCGCCCCATACCACCATCGTTGCCGGATTGATTGTGCTGTCCATATAGAGTTGAGTGCTTCGGTTTGAGTCGATCTCGAATGATGTAAGGGCCTGGCCACCGCGCCGCCAGCACAAAGCTGCCATAGCCGCTTGCAGTTTCGGGGTATTCTCGAATGGCGGTGCGCCAGTGTCTATCACCGCAATGGATGACCATGCATAACCCGTCTGGGTAATAGGGTTTCTCATAGGAACAAATCGCTGAAAAAAGCACAAAATCAGGCCACACTGATTGCAACTGCCTTGACCCGCATTGATCGATTTTTTTCAGGAGATATGACTATGACTACACGTCGCGAGACACTCAAGCAAGGCGCCATCGTGGCAGGCCTGCTGGCATCTGCGGGCTTGTTCCCCCAGTACGCTTTTGCCTCCAATAAAGCCGCATTCGAAGCCAAAACTCTGGCTGAGGTTCTGAAGGCCCTCGGAGCCGGTGCGCCGGTCGAAAGCAAGGAGGTGATTATTGGTGGCCCTGACATCGCCGAGAACGGCGCCGTGGTGCCGCTGACGGGCAGCACTTCATTGACTGGCGTCAAGCAGATTCTGATTCTGGTCGAGAAGAACCCGTTTCCCTTGGTGGCTCTGTTCAACGTAAGCGATGGCGTGGAGGCGAACTTCGCTACCCGCGCCAAAATGGGCCAGTCGTCCGACGTCTATGCCGTGGCCGTGATGACCGATGGCCGGGCGCTCTTTGCCAAAAAAGAAACCAAGGTCACGCTCGGCGGCTGCGGCGGTTAATCGCCCTCCATCTTTTTTGATTGATTCAATACTGATTTAGGAGTAGAAAAATGGCAGATCCGATGCGTATTCGCGCTCAAGTCGCGGGTAACAAGGCGACCGTTCGTGTTTTGATGGCTCATGAGATGGAGACTGGTCAACGCAGGGACGGGGCCGGCAACATTGTTCCCGCCTGGTTTATCCAGGAAGTGATAGTCACACACAATGGCAAGGTTGTTTTGACGGCAGATTGGGGCCCGGCGGTTTCCAAGAACCCGTTCCTGCAGTTCACCGTCAAGGGTGCCAAGGTCGGCGACAAGATTGGCGTGACGTGGAAAGACTCCAAGGGAGGCACCCGTACCGACGAAGCAACGGTTTCCTGATTTTTTGATTTTCCGCTGGCAAGGGAGAAGAGCCAACTTTTTTCCCTTGGTGTTTGGCTTCAGAATAAATTCACGAGGTGACCATGAAAAAAGCAAAACTACTGATCACGGCCGGTTTAGCCGCTGTGATCGCGGGCAACGTGCTGGCGCAGAAATCCGTAACTGAAAGCATCGCGGAATACCGCGCCATGCTGGCCGACGATAATCCGGCCGAGTTGTTTGAAGCCAGGGGCGAAGCCCTCTGGAAGCAAAAACGTGGCCCAAAAAATGAGTCACTTGAGAAGTGCGATTTGGGCAAAGGCCCCGGTGTCGTCAAGGGTGTCTTTGTGGAACTCCCGCGCTACTTCGCAGATACCCAGCGGGTGCAGGATATGGAATCCCGCCTGCTGACTTGCATGGAAACGCTGCAGGGCCTGAACGCTGCTGACATCGTCAAAACGCCTTTTGGTACTGGCGAACAAAACAATGTAACGGCTTTGGCGGCCTGGATTTCGGGAAAGTCCAAGGGTATGAAGTTCAACTTGCCGCAGCGTCACGTCGAGGAAAAGACCCTGTACGAAGTCGGCAAGCGCCTGTTCTTCCAGCGCGGAGGCACGCACGACTTCTCGTGCGCCTCCTGCCACCTGGAAGATGGCAAACGCATTCGCTTGCAGGACTTGCCCAACCTGACCAAGAACCCGGGCGCCGGCAATGGCTTTGGTGCCTGGCCAGCGTACCGCATCACCCCCGGGGAGATGTGGTCGATGCAGCTCCGCTTCAACGATTGTTATCGCCAGATGCGTTTCCCCTATCCTATATTTGGTAGCGACGCGACCGTCGCACTGGGCGTGTATCTGGGTGTGACTGGCAAGGGCGGCGAATCGATTGCGCCGGCTTTGAAGCGTTAAGGAAACATCATCATGAAACAGACCTTTCAATACCTCGCACCAGCCCTGGCTGTTTTTCTGGCCGGCTGTGCCGTCATGCCCTCCGGTCCCGAACTCGACAAACGCACGGCAGACATCGTCAAGGCCTCGTTCCGTGACCAGGGTCAAGCCAAAGTCGATCGCCTGGTTCAAGACGATGCGACCCGCGAGTGCAGCGCCGCGGATGTGGCCGGCAAGCCGATTGATCCCAAACTGGCCCAGGCGATCGAAGCGGCCAACCTGAAAACCATCAAGTGGCCGTCCGACGGCAAGTTCATCGGCGACTGGAAAGAGGGTGAAAGAATTGCCCAGAGCGGCCGTGGCATGACCTGGACCGATGCCCCAGGCTCCGCCAATGGCGGCAATTGCTACAACTGCCACCTGATCGACAAAAAGGAAATCTCCTACGGCACCATTGGCCCGAGCCTGTACAACTACGGCAAGCTGCGCGGTGTGAGCGATCCGGCCAGCCCGGCCTCCAAGGCGATTGTCGAGTACACCTGGGGCAAGATCTGGAATGCAAAGGCTTATAGCGCCTGCTCCAGCATGCCCCGGACCGGGCATTTAGGCATTCTGAACGAAGCCCAGGTGCGCCATGTGGTGGGCTTGCTGCTGGACCCCAAGTCGCCGGTTAACCAGTAAGTGAGTACCTGACCCGGGCTGCTAGTCCCGGGTCTTTTTATCTTTAATTTCAGTGGTTCGAATTCATGTATCTAAGCAAGCGCGAGTTTTTTCAAGTGCTGGGCGCCGGCACCATGGCCGGCATGGGTTTGGGCAGCTACGCCGAGGCTGATGCGGCAACCGCAAGCAGCGGTCTGTACGACATTCCCCCATTCGGTAAGGTGTCTTTCCTGCACATGACCGACTGCCACGCGCAGCTCAAGCCGATTTATTTTCGCGAACCCAATGTGAATCTCGGGTTTGGCAGCATGAAGGGCCGTCTGCCGCATCTCGTCGGTGAGCACTTGCTCAAGGTGGCCAAGGTTCGTCCTGGCACCGCCGAGGCGCATGCACTGACCTACCTTGACTTTGAAAAAGCCGCGCGCCGTTATGGCAAGGTCGGTGGCTTTGCCCACTTGGCGACCTTGGTCAAACGCATGAAGGCCAGCCGCCCGGGTGCACTGCTGCTCGACGGCGGCGACACCTGGCAGGGCTCGGGCACGGCGCTGTGGACCAACGGCCAGGACATGGTCGACGCCTGCAAGCTGCTGGGCGTGGACGTGATGACGGGGCACTGGGAGTTCACCTTGGGCATGGAGCGGGTGAAGGAAATTATCGAGAACGACTTCAAGGGCAAGGTTGATTTTGTCGCCCAAAATATCAAAACCAATGACTTTGGCGACCCGGTTTTCAAGCCCTATGTGATCCGCGAAATCAATGGCGTTCCCTGCGCCATCATTGGTCAGGCCTTTCCCTACACGCCGATTGCCAACCCGCGTTATATGGTGGCCGACTGGACCTTCGGCATCCAGGACGAGAACATGCAGAAGATGGTGGACGAGGCCAGGGCCAAGGGTGCGCAGGTGGTGGTGGTGGTGTCGCACAACGGCATGGACGTGGACCTCAAGATGGCCAGCCGTGTCAGCGGCATCGACGCCATCATGGGAGGCCACACTCACGATGGCATGCCCGTGGCGTCCCTCATCAGCAACAAAGGCGGCCAGACCATCGTCACCAATGCGGGCTCCAACGGCAAGTTTCTCGGCGTGCTGGACTTTGATGTCCAAGGCAAAAAGGTCAGCGACTTCCGCTACAAGCTGCTGCCGGTGTTCGCCAACATGCTGCCGGCCGACCGGGAGATGGACGCACTCATCACCAAGATTCGCGCACCCTACGAGAGCAAGCTGGCGGAGAAACTCGCCATCACCGAAGGCATGCTATATCGCCGGGGCAACTTCAATGGCACGGGCGACCAGTTGCTGATGGACGCGCTGATGGATGTGCAGGGCGCCGAAATCGCGTTCTCGCCCGGTTTCCGCTGGGGCACCAGCCTGCTGTCCGGCCAGGCCATCACGCGCGAATGGCTGATGGACATGACCGCCACCACCTACTCGTACGCCACCGTGACCGAAATGACAGGGGAAACCATCAAGGCCGTGCTCGAAGATGTGGGCGACAACCTGTTCAACCCTGATCCCTACTACCAGCAGGGCGGCGACATGGTGCGCGTGGGTGGCTTGCAGTACAGTTGCAACCCCCTGGCAAGCATGGGCAAGCGCATCGGCGACATGCGCCTGGGTGGCAAGCTGATCCAAGCCGACAAAAAATACAAGGTCGCCGGCTGGGCCCCGGTGGCCGAAGAGGCCAGGACCACCGGCAACCCGCAGGTGTGGGAAGTGGTCGAGACCTGGCTCAAGGCCCGTGGCGGCAAGGTCAGTGCCCGCAAGCTCAACACCCCAAAGCTGCTGGGCGTGCATCCCAACCCCGGCATTGCCGCATCCTGATGCTCCCATTGGGTGGCGTTCCATTTTTTTAAGGAGACTCCCATGCGTCGATTTTTTCAACTTTTCCTGGTGCTGCTGGCATCCGTGCTGTTTTTCGGCGTTGCCGCGGCCCAGGACAAGGTGGTCTACCACATTAATGAAGCGGCCACCCAGGCCACCTCGGGTCTGCGCAATATTCGCAACCACCTGGACGTGGCACCGGACAC
>JAKFXU010000210.1 GCA_021731215.1 Rhodoferax sp. | reverse complement strand
GTTGTCTTGCGCAGGTTTTCGAGCATGCGGCGAAAGGCCGCCACGAGGATGCCCACCTCATCCCTGCGATTGTCCGCGGGGATATCGGCGGTGAGGTCGCCCGCGGCGACCCGTCCGGCCATATCCGAAATCGCGCGCAGCGGCACAGCGATGATCCGGTTCAAAAACAGCACCATCGCCAGCCCGAGCCCCATCGCCGCGATGCCGACGGCGACGAACAGGCGCACCGTCTGCTCCGTCCGCTGTTCGGATTGCGCCACCGCGGCGCGCGCGTTCCCCACCGCCGCGTCGCCCAGTTCCTGGGCGATGGCGCGCATCGTGCGGTAGCGTTCCTCCTGGATGCCGGCCGCCAGCGTCCTGGCTTCGTCGGTTTTGTTCGCGTAGATCAGCGGAATGAGCTGGTCGTCCCGCGTCCGCGAGAACGCCTCGCGCACCGTCTTCAGTTCTTCGAGCCGGCCCGACAGATGCGCTTCATCGCGGTTGCGTTCCAGCAGCCGCTGCGTGGTGTCGGCGATCAACTGGCTGCGCTGCTTGATGTCCTGGTGCCATATTTCCCGATCGGACTGCCGCGCCAGCAACATCATGTTCAGCAGCGCGACCCGCACCCCGCTCTGCTCGGCCCGCAGGGACATCAGGTCCAGGGCGTTGGCGAAATCTTCCTGGTAGAGCCGCTTCTGCGATGCATGGATCGCGGCAATCCCCGTGTAGGCGGTCGCAATGACGGTCGCGAGAAAGACGATCATCAGCCCGAAGCCGGCGAACAGCTTGCCGCGTGTCGTAAGGTCGAGAAACCATTTCATGCTTTGTTCTCCCTATGTGCGTTGCGGTCGCAGACACGCGAATTTGAATGCGAACTTATCCTACCCGGCCACCTGCTCCTGCACCACAATGCTTTGGTCCGTCAGCAGTTTCTCCGCGTCGAGGATCACCAGGCGCCCGGGGGTCACGCCTTTCAGGTATTCCTCGCGAACGCCGGTGAGCGTGGGCAGGGACAGCTGGATGTCGGTCACCGCAATGCGGCGCACGCCGCTAATCGCATCGGCCAGGATGCCGAAGACCATATTCCCGGACTGGAGCACGATGACCTTGTTGAGATCGGTCAACCCCTTTTCCGGCAGCTCGAAGAACTTCTTGATGTCGATGACCGAGAGAATCTCGCCGCGCAGGTTGACGATGCCGAGCACGAAGGCCGGAGTGCACGGCAGCGGCGTCAGGTTTTCCAGGGGCGCAACCTCGCGCACATAACGGGATTCGACGGCATACGTCTCATGAGCCAGCAGGAATTCCAGCACCTCGATGCGCTCGGCTTCATTCTCGCCCGAGGGTTCCTGTGCCAGCGCCTGCGCCCGCGCCTTCAGGATGCGTCCGGTTTTCTCCTGATCCGGCATCCAGGCGTGCCGGGCGGCGGCATCAGCCGCTTCCAGGCGGCGATGGATTTCGGACCAGTCAATGGCGGCTTCTTTGCGCATGGCCTGTTCACCGGTTTTCATCTAGTGCTTCTTTCCCGTTGTGCATGGCTGCGGCAAGTTGTCCAGCGCGGAGCGGATGATGTCCTCCAGCCGCCCGGCTGTCAATCCATCCGATTCCATGATGGCTTCGTGACACGGGCGCCGCTGCAGCAGCGCCAGCGCATTGCCGAAATACCGCCCGGCTTCTTCGCGCCGGCCTTGGGAGCGGCGCAGGTTCCCCAGTGTGAAGTAGGCGAGCACGAAATCAGGATCCAGGTACAGCGCGCGTTTGAGCGACTGTTCCGCCGCATCGGCCTGCCCCAGTTCTTGCCGGATGGTGGCGAGAAGGTAATGGCTTTGCGGGTTCAGCCGGTTCGCGGCGATGGCCTGCTCGCACCACCCGGCTGCCTCGGCCAGACGGCCCTGGCCGGCGCAGAGCCGCGCCGTGACGCACAGCGCGGCCGCGCCATCCGGTGGCGGGACTGGCGGCTTGATCGTCGGCGCAGGCGTGTCCGGTTGTTGCGTTTCGGGCGGCGGGAAGAAGAAGGGTATTGCCTCTGCGGCCGGGGTCGTCTCTCTCGGCGCCGCTTTGCGGTAAATGGCGGCGTCGGAAAAAAAATAAGCCGGCGCGAACTGTGCGAGCAAGGTGTTCGAGGCCTCGGCAGGACTGACCAGCAGCCCGCCGTCATCGACCAGCGCCCGGTGCAGCTTGCCGGCGATTTTGGCCGCCTGTGCCGCGGCAAAGTACATCAGCACGTTGCGGCAAAGTATCAAGTCCATGGCGTGGGTGTTGTTCGACAGAGACGGGTAAACGTCATCGGCCAGATTGAGGTAGGAGAACGTCACCCTCTTCTTGATGCGCGGATGGATTTCAAAGTAGCCCTGCCGCACTTTCTTAAAGTACCGTTCCTTGATCCAGGCCGGTGTGTCGCGGAACGACCAGTCGCCATACACGCCATCGGCGCCCTTGCGCAGAAACTGTGGGTTGATGTCGGTCGCCAGCAGGGTGATGTCCCACTGCTCGTGGTCGGGCAGCAAGCGGTCAAGCAGCATGGCGATGGAGTAGGGCTCTTCGCCCGTGCAGCAGCCCGCGCTCCAGATGCGCAGGCGGCGCCCCGCGTCGCGGCGGGAATGGATCAAGGCCGGAAGCGCATATTGTTCGAGTAGCTCGAAACTTTTGCCGTCGCGGAAAAAATAAGTCTCGCCTACTGTCAAATGGCTGGCCAGAATTTCTGTCTGATGCTGCGTCAGCCCAGCGGACAGCAGTCGGCGGACGTAGGCTTGCACATTGTTCTCTCCAGATGCGCGGGCGGCGGCACTCATGCCGCGCTCCAGGTCGCTCCAGCGCTCTTTTGGGAAATTCAGCCCGGTTCGCTGCGCCAGCAATTCGCTCAGACTGGACAACATCTGCTCTGGAAGGATGTGTCGCATGCCTGTCATCAGGTGGCTTCCAGCGCCTGTTCCAGGGAGGTCTCTTCTTCCAGGGAAAGAAACCGATCCAGATCGTGGATCAGCACCAATCCATCGGGGAGTTTTACCACCCCCTCGACGTACGCCATGCTTGGAAGAATGGTTTGCGCTTCGGTCATGGCTTGCGCCGGGTACGCGATGACATCTGCCACGCCATCCACCACCAGGCCAACAGTCCGCCGCGCCGTATGCGCAATCACAATCTGGTCGGTCAGTGCGATCTCCCGCTGCGGCAGGCCAAAGCGCCGCCGCACGTTGATGATCGGGATAATCCGTCCCTGCACGTTGACCAGGCCGAGCACGATGCCAGGCGCTTGCGGCAAGGGACTGATCGCCACGGCGCGCATCACCCGGTCCACCGCAGCCAGACGCAGGGCGTAGCGTTGTTCCCCTAAAGTGAAGACGATGAGTTGTTGTTCGTTCATGACCATCCCGGACGCAAACGCCCGCTACCATAGATATCTTATGCGAGGACTGTATCCATGCGCGACGCGTGGTCTGTACGGTGGCGCACACAATCACCTGCCGGTCTATTCACCGGGGTGTCACGCCGGGGTAGGCTGTCGCGCCTTGTAGGGTGGGCAAAGCGCAGCGTGCCCACGGTGCAGGCCGATACGGCCGTGGCAAGGTGCGTGGCGCATCCTGAAAGGCGCCCCCTGCATCTACTGCGTTCGTGGGCACGCTGCGCTTTGCCCACCCTACGGGGCTGCGTTCGTGGGCACGCTGCGCTTTGCCCACCCTACGGGGCTGCCTCCAGGTCATTGTCGAAATCCTTGTCCAGCGGAATCAGGGCCGGCACCTGCGCGTCGGGCAGGGCCTCGACTTTTTTCAGGGCCCGGCCCATGGCGCGGCTGCGGGTCTGGGCACTGTCGAGCGTCTTGAGCACGGTCTCGGTTTGCGCCTTGACCCGCGCCAGCACGTCGCCAAATTTGCCAAACTCGGTTTTGACCGCCCCCAGCACCTGCCACACCTCGCTCGAGCGCTGTTCCAGCGCCAGGGTGCGAAAGCCCATTTGCAATGAGCTGAGCATGGCCAGCAGCGTGGTCGGCCCGGCCAGCGTGACGCGGTGCTCGCGCTGCAAGGCCTGCATCAGGCCCGGACGGCGCAGCACCTCGGCATAGAGTCCTTCGGTCGGCAAAAACAGAATGGCGAAGTCCGTGGTGTACGGCGGCTCCACATATTTATCGGCAATGGATCGGGCCTCCAGCCGGATGCGCAGCTCCAGCGCCTTGCCAGCGGCCTCGGCGGCCAGTGCATCGGCCCGTCCCTGGGCGTCGAGCAGGCGCTCATAATCTTCATTCGGAAACTTGGCGTCGATCGGCAACCAGAGCGGCTCGCCCTGCTCGGACTTGCCCGGCAGTTTGATGGCGAAGTCCACCACATTCTTGCTGCCCGGTCGGGTTGCCACCTGCGCCGCGTACTGGTCGGCCACAAACACCTGTTCCAGCAAGCCGGCCAGTTGTGCCTCGCCAAAAATGCCGCGCGTCTTGACGTTGGTCAGCAGGTGCTTGAGGTCACCCACGCCCTGCGCCAGGGTCTGCATCTCACCCAGACCCTTGTGCACCTGCTCCAGCCTTTCAGCGACCTGTTTAAAGCTTTCGCCCAGGCGCGTTTGCAGCGTAGTTTGCAGCTTTTCGTCGACCGTGGCGCGCATCTCGTCGAGCTTGCTGGCGTTGCTGACCTGGAGCTGGGCCAGTTGCGCCTCCAGCGTCTGGCGCACCTCGCCCAGGCGCCGGGCGTTGGACTCGCTCAAGGACTGCAGTTGCAGCGTCAAGGTGTCCGACAGCGTTTTTTGCAGCAGCGCCAACTGCTGGCCAAAGGCGTCAATCTGGGTGTTTTGCGTGCGCGTCGCCTCTGCCCCCTGTTGCACCAGCGCCTGCTGAAAGGTGGCCAGGTTTTGCGTCAGCTCCTGCCGAGCGCCGCGCGCCGACTCGCTGATTTCACGGCGCAGCTCCCGCTCCAGCCGCTCCATGCGTTCGGCGCTGCCCTGCAGCGCTGCCAGCAACTCGGCCCGGCCCTGCTCCGCGGCCAGGGCCGCGACAGCGTCGGGCCGACGCAGGCTCAACCACAGCAACAGCAGCACACTCAAGGCGGCAAGCGCCAGCAAAGACATCAGCACAGGATCATTCAAACCGGTTCCCTCCAAAGCGCTATTGTTGTTCAAAACACCGGCACTGCGACGGACAAGCTGGCGCCGCGGGTGCGATTCAAACTGATGTAGCGGCGTCAGGCTCGCTTCCTCTGTTGTTCACAGTTGGCGTTTCTCGGGGCGTTGCAAATGGGCAGATGCTTGCAGACAAAAAGACGTGGATTGCCAAATGAATCCATGAATTTAGGCCACTTATGCCTGTAGAGCACGTGTTGGTTGATGTGTGTGCTATTTAATAGATAGCTATTTTGCTGGGATTT
>JAKFXU010000118.1 GCA_021731215.1 Rhodoferax sp. | reverse complement strand
GATCAACGAAATCCTCGATCTGGCGAAGGTGGAGTCCGGCCAGGTGCCGCTGTCGGAGGAGCCGGTGTCGATAGCCGATGTCATGCTCGAATGCCAGGCCATGATCGAACCGCAGGCGCAGCAGCGCGGCATCAAACTGAGCTTTCCCCGCTTGGACAACCATGACTTTGTCCGGGCCGATCGGACCCGCTTGAAACAGGTTCTGATCAACCTGCTGTCCAACGCGATTAAATACAATCGCCCGCAGGGAACGGTCGAGGTGACGTGCAGCGCGAGCACCCCGGAGCGCATCCGCATCAGCATCCAAGACAGCGGCGCGGGACTGTCGGCGGAACAGTTGGCGCAGCTGTTTCAGCCCTTTAACCGCCTCGGCCAGGAGGCGGGCGGCGAGGAAGGCACCGGCATTGGCCTGGTGGTGGCCAAGCGGCTGGTGGAACTGATGGGGGGTGCCATCGGCGTGGAAAGCATCGTCGGGCTGGGCAGCGTGTTCTGGTTCGAACTGAGCGCGGTGGCCGATCCCCTGCTTGCCATGGAAGCAAGCGAAGCAGAGGCATTGGCGCCAGCACCGGTGCCGCGCGGCGAGCGGCCACACACCCTGCTCTATGTCGAGGACAACCCGGCCAACATGAAGCTGGTCGAGCAAATCATCGCGCGCCACCCCGATATCAGCCTGCTGACTGCGGTGAACGGGACGCTGGGCATCGAACTGACGCGCGCCTCCCAGCCCGATGTGATCCTGATGGACATCAATCTGCCCGGCATCAATGGTTTTGAAGCCCTGAAGATCCTGCGCTCGGACCCGTGCACGGCGCACATCCCGGTGATTGCCATCAGTGCCAATGCCATGCCACTGGACATCGAGCGGGGCCTGAAAGCGGGGTTCTTCCGCTACATCACCAAACCGATCAAGGTCGAGGAGTTCATGGCGGCGCTCAATGTGGCGCTGGAATTTGCCGGACAACAGGTCCGTCAGACCCCCTGAATGAGGAGCCATGCCAATGATCAAATCAAGCGATTTTCTCAATGCCAGTCTGCTGATTGTTGATGATCTGCAGGTCAATGTGCAGTTGCTCGATCGAATGCTGCGCGGCGCTGGTTATCTCTGCATCACGTCGACGATGAATCCAGGCGAGGTCTGCGAACTGCATCGCAAGAACCGCTACGACCTGATCCTGCTTGATCTCCAGATGCCCGGCATGGACGGATTCGAGGTGATGGAGGGCCTGAAGGAAATCGAAACGGACGGTTATCTGCCGGTGCTCGTCATCACCGCGCAACCGGGTCACAAGCTGCGCGCGCTGCAGGCCGGCGCCAAGGATTTCGTCAGCAAACCGTTTGAGCTGGCCGAGGTGCTGGCGCGCGTTCACAACATGCTGGAAGTGCGCCTGTTGCAGAAGGAATTGCACCATTACAACGACCTGCTGGAGCAACGCGTGCAAGAGCGGACGGCCGATCTGCAGAAAAGCTATATGGAAACCATCTTCACGCTGACGCGTGCCGCCGAACACAAGGATGAAGACACCGGCGCGCACGTGATACGCATCAGCTTTTACAGTCGGGAACTGGCCCGGGTGCTCGGCATGGATGAGGAGTTCGTCGACCAGATCTTCTTTGCGAGCCCGATGCACGACATCGGAAAAATAGGCATCCCCGACCATGTGCTGCTCAAGCCGGGCGACTTCACACCGGCTGAGTGGCTTGTCATGCGGGAGCACCCCGCAATGGGTGCCAAGATCCTGGGCAACAGCAAGTCACCCTATCTCAAGCTGGGCGCCGAGATCGCGCTCAATCACCACGAGCGCTGGGACGGCGGCGGTTATCCGGATGGCAAGCGGGGTGAGGAAATCCCCCTGGCGGCGCGCATTATGTATATTTGCGACATCTACGATGCCCTGCGCAGCAAGCGGCCCTACAAGCCCGCCTACGACCACCTGAAGACCGTGGACATCATTACCCGCGGCGATGGTCGCACCCAGCCGGAACACTTTGATCCGCTTATTCTTGCCGCGTTCAAGCAACATCACCAATCGTTCCGCGCTATCTTCGAGACCTACTCGGCCTAGCCTTTGCAGCGTGGCTGCCGGTGTTGGCTATGGCGACCTTGTATCCATTGCCTTGTGCAGGTCAGCCCCGTAGGGTGGGCAAAGCGCAAGCGTGCCCACGGTGCCAGCCAACGCGGCAGTGTTCAGGCGAGTGGGCCATCCTGAAAGACGCCCCCGGTATTTTGTGTCCGTGGGCACGCTGCGCTTTGCCCACCCTACGGGGCTGAACAAGGGCAACTCACCAGACAAATACAGGGCATGAATCAGATGCGGCTCAAGAAGGACTGCCAGTGCTTCTTGAGCCGCAAATCTCGGCGGCCTTGCGTTGCCGCTTGGCTACCTGCTTTTCAGCGTCGTTCAGGGGCTGACGGCGATCTCGTTTTTGACCGATTTGACCCCGTTCACGCCGCGCGCGATATTCTCGGCGGCGCTCTTTTCCATCAGGCTCTTGGCGAAGCCCGACAGCATGACGGTGCCGTTCAAGGTCTCGACCTTGATCGCCCCGGCGCTGACCAGCTTGCTTTCGACGAAGCGCGCCTTGATCAGGGTGGTGATGCCGGCGTCATCGACGTAGGCGCCAACGGTTTCCTGACCGCGGATGACGGCGCAGCCAGTGGCGGTGAGCAGAACGACGGCGGTCATGGCGGCGGCGAGAGTGGTGCGAATGTACATGGTGAATCTCCAGTTGAAGTTAATGTTTGCTTGGGTTGCAGTGGATGGTGACGGGCCCCACCATCCATGGGCGGGAAAGGACGCGGCTTAATCAGGTTTGGTGATGGCAGTGGCATCCAAGGTGACCGCGGTCTGGGCCAAGGCCCGGCCGGTCATCTTGGCGCCGGTATTGAGCGAAATCAGGGTCTGGCTCAGGATGATGCCCTTGAAGTCAGCCGCCGTGCCGAGAGTGGCCTGGCCGGAGACCTGCCAGAAGATGTTCTTGGCCTGGGCGCCGCCGCTGAGGGTAATGATGGCGCTGTTGCTGACGGTGAGGTCTTGGGCGATCTGGAAAATCCAGACATCATTGGCGCCACCCGACAGCGTCACGCCGACACCGGTGACCAACACCCCGGTGCCCCATTTGTACAGGCCAGGAACCAGTGTCAAGCCGCTGATATCGCCGGCGCCGAGCTCCGTGAAGTCAGGCAAGGTCCGCCCGGCGGCATCGGTGAACGCGGTTTCCATGTCGCTGACCGCCGTGGTCAGGTAGGCCGGCGTCGGCGCGGCATAGTTGGCGGCGTACAGTTTTCCGGTCACCAGGGACGAAGTTGAAAACGTGTTGGTGGCATCCGCGCTCAGGGCAAAGCCGGTCAGGAAGGTCGCAGCCGCAGGGCTCAGCCCAATGTCGCCCACCACGGCCGTGCTGCCGGTGGTTGAGACCCCCGATTTGGCCAGGATTACAAAATTGCCGGCCGAACCAAGCGGCACTGGCGCTGGACCAGCCCCCGCCACGGTGACGGTGACGGTATAGGTCGCCGTTGTGCTGTCAGCCGCAGTGACGGTGTAGGCCACCGGACTGGTGAAGTCATTCGCGGTGGCGCCGCTGATCTGCGTCGTCGCGCCGACCTTGACGCTGGCTGCGGTGCTGGTGAAGGTCGCGATCAAAGCCGTTACGCTGGTCCCGGATGGCATGGCCACCGAGATCGTCTTGCCCGCTTCATTGATCGTTCCGGCAATGCCGGCCAGCGAATAAGCCGTGAGGGCCTTGGCCGAGCCCGGGGCCACGCTGACGGTGACGCTATAGGTCGCGGCTGAACCATCGGCCGCAGTGACGGTGTAGGCCACCGCACTGGTGAAGTCATTGGCCGTGCTGGCGCTGATCTGCGTCGTCGCGCCAACCTTGACGCTGGCCCCTGAACTCGTGAAGGTCGCGACCAGGGCCGTTACGCTGGTCCCGGACGGCAGGGTCACCGCAATCGTCTTGGCGGTCTCGTTGATCGCTCCTGCCACCCCGGCCAGCGAATAAGCGGTGATGGCCTTGGCGGTGCTAGACGCCACGGTGACGGCCACGGTATAGGTCGCTGTCGAGTTGTCGGCAGCAGTGACGGTGTAGGTCACCGGATTGGTGAAGTTATTGGCCGTGCTGCCACTGATCTGTGGCGTTCCGTTGACTGTGACGCTGGCGCCTGAGCTCGTGAAGGTCGCAACCAGGGCCGTGACATTGGTCCCGGTCGGCACGGTCAGCGCAATGCTCTTGCCCGCTTCATTGATGGTTGCGGCAACCCCGCCCAGCGCAAAGGCGAGCACGCTCTTGGCCGTAATTGAAGCCACGGTGACGGCGACGGTGTAGGTCGCGCTTGAGCCGTCGGCGGCCGTGACAAGCAGGGCCACCGGACTGGTGAAGTTGTTGGCCGTGGCGCCGCTGATCTGCGTCGTGGCACCGACCTGGACGCTGGCCCCGGTGGTCGAGAACGTCGCCACCAGCGCTGAAACGTTGCTCCCGTACGGCAGGATCACGGCAATGCTTTTTGTCGTTTCGTTGATCGTTCCGGTCACCCCGGACAATGAATAGGTGGTAATGGCCTTGGCCGTCAGGTCGGGCGCGACCCCGCCGCCGCCACCACCGCCGCAGGCGGCCACAAAAGCGCTCAGCAGCAATGCCATGAACCATGGCAGCACTCTGGAATAGCTCTGGAATTGTTTCATTTGCTTTTCCTCTTTAGGTAATCCAAAAAACCAACGATGCGAGCGCATGACCGCCGGTCGGTGCTGACGCTGATGTTCTGCACCAACGCTCTCGCACAGTGCATCGCAGTTTGAGTATTGCCTTGCGCCGCAAGAGGGTCTGTACGTTGGCGTACATAGCAACCAGAATTTCATTTGTGTCTGCCAGCGCACAGACGCTGCGCCCAGAGCTGCCTATTCTTCGCCTGTTGCCGCGACGCAACGAGCGAGCTGCAAGACGTTTTCGTCCGTCATGCAGATAGCACGCAAATTTTCATTTTTTATATTCAAGAAAGACACACCATGAAATCGATCCCCAACTTTGTTTTTTCCGCCATCGCGGCGGCGGTACTGATCCCGGGCAGCGCCCTGGCGCAGGATGCCAAAAATCAGGGTTACCTGATCGATTCGTCGGGTGCCATCGTCACCAGCGGCAGCGGTTTGTGCTGGTACACCAGCGACTGGACCCCGGCGCGCGCGGTCGAGCCGTGCGACCCCACGATCAAGCCGCTGGCGCTGGTGGCGACACCAGCGCCAGTACCAGCGCCAGCGCCCGCACCCATGCCACCGGTGGCCGTGATTGCGCCCGCCCCGCCAGCACCCGTGCCGGCGCCCGCAGCGGTCGTGCTGCCCGCGCAAAAAATCAGTTTTTCAGCCGACGCGT
>JAKFXU010000494.1 GCA_021731215.1 Rhodoferax sp. | reverse complement strand
TCTGGCCCGAGCCCAACCGGGAAGACAACGTGCACGGCAGCAAAGCCGTGGGCGAGCCCCCGTTCATGCTGGCGATCAGCGTGTTTGAAGCGCTGCGCGACGCGGTGGCGCAGGCGGGCGGGAAGCCCGAGGGGATGAATGCGCCGGGGACTACGGAAGAGGTTTTGAGGGCGGTGGGTTAAGCAGCGGGGGCTTCATTTGCCGAGACCGACTGGGTAGCTGCTGATAGCCGTTGCTTGTGGATTTGAACGGCAGACATGCAGCGTAAGCCGACCTTTGAAGACGCGTATTGCACCGGCCACGTCCTACGAAGTTTTCCAGCCGCAGGCCATGTCTTCGTCTGAACCTTCCCTAGTCTCGCTTCCGCACTCCTAAATCTCTCGCCAAGCAGCCTGAGCGGAAGCAAGATAGTGTTCCCTGTGCGGATGGCTGGTTTCTAGCGTGTTGATAAATTGCGCAATTGCGGCCGCGTACAGTGACTCAGCAGAAATACTCACTTTCCGTCCAAAGTCCTTCGATCTCTTAACAATATAACGATGAACGGCAGAGGTTAAAAAGTGCCCACGAAGATTGGAAATGACTGCGTTTGGTTCGCTGCCTACTCTAGCCTGAGCCTTTTGCAAAGCAATTGCCGGAATCTTGGCTTGAATTTCCCCCACGGCTGCTGCGATCTTTTGTGGACAAATCGTTGCTGAGTTGGCGCCAGTCATGTATCGCGTGCAGTTATCGCCTAGAGTTGCGATACCTGCTGCTGCAATTGCGTTCGCTGCGTCTAAATATACAAGTGGGCTAATCGTAGTCGCTAGCTCTCTCAGCCACGCCATACACTCATCTGCAGTGGCTTGTGGTGATTTAGCCCAAGCTCGTACAAGCTGCGCAATAGTGCTCTCAACATACAAGCTGTTCTCGATTGAATAGCCATGTGTATAAACAATCTGTGGATGTGAAGGAGCAGTTCCGGTGATCAACATAAAATCTGCATCGCGTGCCGCGATTGCATCGAGGTTGCCGGCAACAATTTTCTTTATGTATTCGTCCAAGGTAGTTGATCCGCCGACAGACTCCACCTCAAATGGGTCATCTGTCACCTTCTCAAATACATTTCTCCAAAACAGGAGATCATCATCGCCTTCAACATAGACGATAGTCTTTGCGCCAAAGAATGCTCCTCTGACGTTCAACGCCTCATCCGAATATGACAAATCAAACATGGAGAATATCGCCCATGTCCAATAAGCATTCTTTAAATTTCCCTGCAATTTCCGGCGAATGGGTAGCAACCACAATTTGAGCATTGGAATTGAGAGATCGGATGGCTGAAATAATATTTCGTTGCCAGGCGATATGCAAAGAAAGTTCAGGCTCGTCCGCAAGAAAGATGTACGGACGCTGACGTTGGAGTAAGGCTTCAATCAAAAGAATCAGAAGTTGCTTTTCACCAGACGACAATTTTGCTAAAGGCAGAGGTCCCTCCGTATTTACCACGAGCTCCCCTCCCACGAAAGAGAATATCTTGTCACCAATGAATTTCTTGAGGGTATCTAAAAAGAGATTCACATGACTAAATATTTCGTCGGTCTTCTCCTCCGCATCAAGGGACTTTGCAACAACAGTCCGCGTAAGCCTGAAAGCCTCAAGGGCTGAAAAATCGATTCGACCCGCAGGCGCTGCATCCTTGGATTTGGTTTTTGCGGTTTGTTGTTGCAGATGACGGATGGTTGCACCGACCGCGGAGATGTGCTCCTGGATTTTTTTGCTTACTTCTTGTCCAGCAACCCCGAGTTGCTTGTACGCCGAGACCAGATTTTGCTTTTCTGTAGCTTCATCGAAATCTAAGCGGTAGCCCTTCTCAGCATCTTTCTGCTCGGCATACAACAAAGAAGTGAGAACGTCCCGCTGAAGTTGAACGGAAACTTCTCGCGCTGCACTGGACAACTCCAGCTGATACTGTGTTAGGCGATGCATCAAGCTTTGCAGCCGTAGATCCACTGGTGACGCCACCCGCCTGACCATGCGCTCTCGTACTTCTGGATCCGCATCACCTCCAATGCGATAGACAGACAACGATGCTACGGAAACAAACGAACCGAGCTCCTGCTTTATTCGTTGTAGG
This sequence comes from Rhodoferax sp., assembly GCA_021731215.1. Taxonomy (GTDB): domain Bacteria; phylum Pseudomonadota; class Gammaproteobacteria; order Burkholderiales; family Burkholderiaceae_C; genus Rhodoferax. The sequence continues at coordinate 3,273 of JAKFXU010000494.1, read as the reverse complement.
TCCTCAGCTGCCCTTCTACGAATTACAGTCGGCCGGCCGTCATCAAGGCCGACAAGCGGCGCCACAAATTTCCGGTTTGAAATATGATATTCAATGAAAGGGTACGGAGACGTCTTTGTTTCGTGACGTTCGGCCCTGACAGTACGCGTCCGTTTCCCGTCGACAAGCATGAGAGTGACACTTTTAAAAGGATTGTCAAACAGCGCGTCACCATCGACGGCAAGCACTGCATGAACGATATTCATGAATGTCGTCTTGCCGGTTCCATTCTTTCCAATAATGATATTGACATCATCTCGAAATGTTGTGGAGGCGATCCGGTTGGATTGCCAGAATCCAGAGATCTCGATTGATTTTATTTTGAACATTTCTTGATTTGTCGGTTTTCAGAGCTGATCGGAGAGGTGAGGCTTCCCGACTGGAACGCGAGGAGCAATCCAATGAAAGTCTCCGCCGCAAGGCTGCTAGAGCGTGCCACATCGCTTTCGGAACGTCCACACGCTCAAGCTTAATTCAAAGTCTGCGTCATCTACCGCGATTTTTCGCGCGCTCAAGTAAATGCCTATGCCGCGTTGGGGCGCGCCGCCGCTGAAGGCATGCTGTAGTACTTCCCTCATACCCCGCGCACGAATGCAAGCCTGGTGATTGCAAGGCCTAGTCACTCGATAGCAAAAGCCATACACTCCTTCGTGGCCTCTGCGTTTCCAAGTCTCTTATTGGGGCGACGGCCCGGCCGATTGACCCAACTCGATAGCCGCCCTGCGGTTGCGCTGCTGCTGATGTCACTCGCGTCGTTGCTCGTGAATCTCGATGGTGAAAGAAGCAACAGAGGACCTGGCAATGACCACGACAAGGACCCAGGGACAAAAATCCTGCCGAACTTCCGCAACCAGTCTTGAGCTGTCCCAAACTTCTTGTCGAGAAGCAACTCCGAAACGACTCGGCGGCTCCGAAAATTGGCAACTATTCGAGCGTTGATCATTTGTCGATCGATCAACATCAGTTCAAAGCCAGCTTCGCAGGCTCAAACGCCCCACAGTTGAGAACCATGTGCTTGGCACACGACCGCGAGTCGTCCTTGCCGGTCTCAAGCGCCTTGCTGGCGTAGACCTTCGACGCTTCCACAAACCCCAGGCCCCGCGCGGCCTCGCTGAGATAGAAGTAGGCCAAGTCAAACTGGTGATCGATGTCCATGACGCTGACAGCGAGGTCGCGCCAGCGCTGATTGGCATGAAGCTCTTTCAAGGTGCCTTGCTTGATCAGGAACACGGGCACGTTGCTGCCCTTCAGCTCAGTGAGTCCGCTCTCAAAGGCAAACCATTGCGGTGAATACAGCGCAATGGCTTTGCTGGGGTCGGGCTTGGGGCGCTGCGATTTCGGGCCACGAAGCCAGTCGAAGGTTGAAGCCTCCTTGGGCGCGGCTTCAAACGACAGGTTGTACAGACGCAGCATGGGCGGCTGCAGATCCGACAGGTAGCGAATGCGGTTGTCGGGGCTGGGGTGCGTGGCGAGGAAGCTGCCACGGGCGCCGCTGCTCTTGGCTGCCATCTTCGTCCACAGCGACACCGCGGCTTCGGGCCTGTAGCCGGCCCTTGCTGCCAGCTCGATGCCGATGCGATCGGACTCGGTCTCGGCCGTGCGGCTGTTGGGCATGGCAATGAAGGCCAGAGCGCCCAATGAAAGCGTCTGGTGCTTGTTCTGAAAGTCCCGACCACTGGTGGCCGTCACGCCCGCCACGAGGATGGCGCTCAGCTCCCCGATCATGCGCACGGACTGCTTCTCGGCGCCATGGCCGGCGAGCGCGTGTCCGATTTCATGGCCCATGACCTGCGCGATCTCGTCATCGGTGGCGCCCAACTGTTCGGCCAGACCGCTGTAGAAACCCATGAGCCCACCCGGCATCGCAAAGGCATTGACGGTTTTGGGCTCGTCAATGACGTTGATCTGCCAGTCCCACGCAGCAGACTCTGGCCGGTACAGCACCGCTTGAGAAATGAGGCGGTTGGTGATGGTGTCCACCCGTTCCTTGAGTGGACCGCTGGTGAGGATCTTTTGTTTCTTGTCGTACTCGCCAACCATGGCCGAGTACTGGCTCATGCTCTGGCTGGAGACACTGGCTTCGCTGACCAGGCTGGCCTGCATGCGACCGGTCATGGTGTTGGTGGCACAGCCACCGAGCAGTGCGGCAAGACCCAGGATCGCCCAGAACATCAGGCGCCTCGGCCCAAGATCAAAGGCTGCCCTGGAGGCGGTGTTGAGAGAATGCATGGGTCGCTCCATCGAGCCTGAATCAAATGAACCAGATGCCGTCAATGACAGTGGTAGCCCCCCGTCCGCGTTTCGTTGTGGCATCCGTTGGAATTTGTCCCTCCGGAATGGGCAACGGCCAACGTGGTGGCGAAGGTGATCAAACAAGCGATGAACAACTTCATGTCGACTTTCTTTGTGAAGGTGGATACATGGGCACCTAACAACCCGATCAACGCGCCCTAAGTTACGAGCAGTTACAACAGTGTGGCAGACATCGGCTCAGATCGGTGCGGAATGCGCTGACGGGCTTTACCCCATTTGGGGTAGGTTGGTAAAAGCGGCGGCTGCGCCACCAGGCCGCTTTCAGCCTTGCAACCCACTCAACCCTTCACCGAGCGCTACCATCCGCCAGCAAAATTTTTTGCCGCAAGGAGACAAAAATGTTCAGTCATGTGATGGTGGGGTCCAACGACCTGGAGCGCTCGAGGACTTTCTACACCGCGGTGCTCGGCACGCTGGGCGTGGGTGGGCCGGTGGAAAACACGGCGGGCTCGGGCCACAAGCGGCTCTTCTTTCGCCACGAAGGCACCTCGTTTTGCGTGAGCGAACCCATCAACGGCGAAACGGCGTGCCCCGCCAACGGCGGCACCATCGGGTTCAAGTGCTCGTCACCCGAGCAATTGCAGGCGTTTCACGACACGGCCGTGGCGCACGGTGGCGTGTCGATTGAAGACGCACCCGGCCCGCGTGGCGGCCCGTCGGGCAGCATGCACCTGGCCTATGTGCGCGACCCGGACGGCAACAAGCTCTGCGCGCTGTACCGTGTGCCTTGAGGCCCAGGGGCGCCTCAACCCGCCAGGTTGCGGAACAGATAGCGCCCCAGCGCCACCCAGAAATCACCGCCTGAGTGCTGCTGCCAGACCACCGAAATGTCGACGAAGGCCTTGTGGAAGATCATTGAAAGCAGGCCGAGCAGGCAGACGATGGCGAAGATCTGCAGGGCGGTTTTGAAACGGTCGTCGC
>JAKFXU010000403.1 GCA_021731215.1 Rhodoferax sp. | reverse complement strand
CGCGGCGACGCCGGCCAGCGCGATGAAGCCGACCGCCACCGCGACCGACAGGTTGTAGCCCAGAAGCCACATAGCCGCCGATGTCGCGGTCGCGGATGTCGACATAGATGTAGGCCGACAGCAGCGCGTTCTCGGCGCGAACGCCGGGCGCGCCCTTGGCGACTTCGAGTTTGGCCAGTTGGCCGAGCGGGATCATGGCGCCGTCCACCCCTTTCACCTCGTCTTCGATCCACGCCGCATACGGCCCATAGGCGTAGGGTGGGCAAAGCGCAGCGTGCCCACGGTGCCAGCCAACACGGCAATATCCGGGCGAGTGGCGCATCCTGAGGGCGCCACCGGTGTTGGGGTCGGTGGGCACGCTGCGCTTTGCCCACCCTACAACTAGGTTCAATGCTCACGCACCGATTTACTGCTCCATCCCCCGCTTCAAGCGCCACTGCTTGACCAGCGCGTAAATGGCCGGAATCACGGCCAGCGTCAACACCGTGCTGGAGATCATGCCGCCTACCATCGGCGCGGCGATGCGGCTCATCACTTCGGAGCCGGTACCGGTGCCCCACATGATGGGCAACAGGCCGGCCATGATCGCCACCACCGTCATCATCTTGGGCCGCACGCGCTCGACTGCGCCTTCCATCACCGCCGCGTACAGGTCGGCGGCGTTCGGCGTGGCGCCAGAGGCGCGGCAGCGGGCCTTGACGTCCTCCCAGGCGTGATCAAGGTAGATCAGCATCACCACGCCGGTTGACGCGGCGACGCCGGCCAGCGCGATGAAGCCGACCGCCACCGCGACCGACAGGTTGTAGCCCAGAAGCCACATCAGCCAGACGCCGCCCACCAGCGCAAACGGCACCGACAACATCACGATCAGGGTCTCGGTCAGGCGCTTGAAGTTAAGGTACAGCAGCAGGAAGATCAGCAGCAGCGTGACCGGCACCACAATTTTCATCTTCTCGATGGCGCGCTCCATGTACTCGAACTGGCCGCTCCAGGTCGCGTAGTAGCCGGGTGGGAACTTGACCTGCTCATTGACCGCCTTGCGCGCATCGGCCACATAGCCGCCGATGTCGCGGTCGCGGATGTCGACATAGATGTAGGCCGACAGCAGCGCGTTCTCGGTGCGGATGCCGGGCGTGCCCTTGGCGACTTCGATTTTGGCCAGTTGGCCCAGCGGGATCATGGCGCCGTCCATGGTGGTCACCAGGACTTCGCGCGCAATCAGCTCGGGGTCGCTGCGCAATTCGCGCGGATAGCGCACCGTGACGCCGAAACGCTCGCGTCCCTCCACGGTGGTGGTGACCATCTCGCCGCCCAGCGCGGTGCCGATCACGTCCTGCAGTTCGCCCACCGCCAGGCCGTAGCGCGCCAGTTGCGCGCGGTCGGGCTCGATGTTGAGGTAAAAGCCGCCGGTGATGCGCTCGGCGAAGGCCGAGGTGGTGCCCGGCACCTGTTTCACCACCGCCTCGATTCTCTTGGCGAGTTTCTCCATTTCTTCAAGGTCTTTGCCGAACACCTTGATGCCGATTGGCGTGCGGATGCCGGTCGACAGCATGTCGATGCGCGCCTTGATCGGCATGGTCCAGGCATTCGACAGACCGGGGAACTGCAGCGCCTTGTCCATTTCGCCAATCAGCTTGTCCATCGTCATGCCGGCTCGCCACTCGGACTCCGGCTTGAGGTTGATGACGGTCTCGAACATCTCGGTCGGGGCCGGGTCGGTCGCGGTGTTGGCGCGGCCGGCCTTGCCCCAGACCGACACCACTTCCGGGAAGCTCTTGATGATCTTGTTCTGGGTCTGCAGCAGTTCCGCCGCCTTGGTCATGGTCATGCCCGGCAGACTGGCCGGCATGTAGAGCAAGGTGCCTTCGTTGAGCGTTGGCATGAACTCGCTGCCCAGCTTGGAGGCCGGGTAGATTGATACCAGCAGGGCCAGCAGCGCGGCGACGATGGTGAGCTTTTTCCAGCGCATCACGCCCTCGATGATCGGCCGGTAGACCCAGATCAGGAAGCGGTTGACCGGGTTCTTCGCCTCCGCCATGATCTTGCCGCGAATGAACAATATCATCAGCACCGGCACCAGCGTCAGCGACAGCAGCGCCGCGCTCGCCATGGCGAAGGTCTTGGTATAGGCCAGCGGCGAAAAAAGGCGCCCCTCCTGCGATTCCAGCGTGAACACCGGCAGGAACGAGACGGTGATGATCAGCAGCGAGAAAAACAGCGGCGGACCCACTTCCTTGCAGGCGGCGAGAATCGCATCCACCCGCTGCTGATTCGAATGGCCTTGCTTCAGGCGTTCCAGGTGCTTGTGCGCGTTTTCGATCATGACAATCGCCGCATCGATCATCGCGCCGATGGCAATCGCAATGCCGCCCAGGCTCATCAGGTTCGAACTCATGCCGAGCAGGCGCATGGCGATGAAAGCCATCAGAATAGCCACCGGCAACATCAGGATCGCCACCATCGCGCTGCGCGCATGCAGCAAAAACACGAAGCAGACCAGCGCCACGATAAGGCTTTCCTCGATCAGCGTCACCGTCAAGCTCTTGATGGCGCGGTGGATCAGGTCGGATCGGTCGTACACCGCCTGGATGCTGACGCCGGTCGGCAGTCCGGCGCTGATTTCGCTGATTTTCGACTTCAGGTTGTGGATGACTTCGAGTGCGTTCTCGCCGTAGCGCGCCATCGCGATGCCGGACACCACTTCGCCTTCGCCATTGAGTTCGGTCAGGCCGCGCCGCTCGTCGGGGGCCAGTTCCACCCGGGCGATGTCGCGCACCAGCACCGGCGTGCCCTTTTCGCTTTTCACGACCAGGTTTTCGATGTCGCCCTTGCCGCGCAGGTAGCCCTTGCCGCGCACCATGTACTCGGTTTCAGCCATTTCGATCACGCGGCCGCCGACATCGCGGTTCGACTCGCGGATCACCTGCGAAACTTTGCTCAGGGGGATGCCGTAGGCGCGCAGCTTGACCGGATCGACCGTGACCTGGTAGGTTTGCACAAAGCCGCCGATCGAGGCCACCTCGGCCACGCCGTGCGCCTTGGTCAATTGATAGCGCAGATACCAGTCCTGCAGCGTGCGCAGTTCGGCCAGCGTCTTGTCCTTGGCCAGCACCACGTACTGATAGACCCAGCCGACGCCGGTGGCATCGGGCCCGATCTGCGGCGTCACGCCGCTGGGCATGCGCCCGGATGCGAAGTTCAGGTACTCCAGCACGCGCGAGCGCGCCCAGTAAATGTCGGTGCCGTCCTCGAAAATGATGTAGACGAAGGACGCGCCGAAAAACGAGAAGCCGCGCACCACCCTGGATTTCGGCACCGACAGCATGGCGGTGGTCAGCGGGTAGGTGACCTGGTCTTCCACCACCTGCGGCGCCTGGCCCGGATATTCCGTATAGACGATCACTTGCACGTCCGACAGGTCGGGCAGCGCGTCGATCGGCGTTTTCAGGACGGCATAGATGCCGCCGATGGTGACGAACAGGGTCGCGAGCAGGACCAGAAAAATATTGCGGCCCGACCAGTCGATGATCTTGTTGAGCATGGCGTATTCCCGTCAGTGTCCGGCATGCGGATTGGCTGGGGCCGCCTTGGCGCCGGCCTTGCCGGCTGCGCCTGCTTGGATGCCGGTAATCACCCATTCGCCCGGCTGGCGCTCGACAAACTCGAACGCGACCGCCGCACCCGGCTTCAAGTCTTTCAGCAGCGTGTCGTTGGCGAGCTTGAACTCCATCGTCATGGCCGGCCATTTGAGGCTGGCGACCGGGCCGTGAGCGATGCTGATGGTAGCGGCCTTGGCATCGACTGCATCGACCGTGCCATCGGCCTTGTGGCCGGCGCCAGCACCGGTTTGCGGGCCTGCGTCAGCGCCTGCGCCGGGCTGGCCGAAACTGCCGACCGCCGCCTTCAGGTTGCTTTCGGCGTCGATCAGGAAGTTGGCGGCGACCACCACCCGCTCGCCATCCTGGACGCCCGCCAGCACCTCGACATAGTCATCGCTGCGGGCGCCGAGTTTGACTTCGCGCGGCTCGAATCGTCCCTCCTTCACCTGCACCAGCACGATGCGCCGGGTGCCGCTGTCGATGACGGCCGACAGCGGCACGGTCACGGTGTTTTTCCTGACCGGAACGGCCAGTTCCACCTGGGCGAACATGCCGGGCTTGAGCAACTGGCCGGGGTTGGCCAGCTCGACCCGCACCTGAATCGTGCGCGTTTCGGCCTTGAGGGTCGGATAAACGTAAGTGACGGCACCTGCAAACTGCCGGTCCGGATAGGCGTTGATTGTCACCTTGGCCTTGGCACCCGGTTTGACCAGTCCGATGTCCTGCTCGAATACATCGGCCAACACCCAGACCGAAGAAAGATCGGCGACCTGGTACAACATTTCCCCGGGCATGAAGCGCATACCCTGCAGCGCTTTCTTTTCGGTCACGATCCCGGCAACCGGTGAGCGCAAAGTCAGGGTGCGCCTGGCGTCGCCGGATTTTGCCAGCGCCGCAATTTGTTCTTCCGAAATATCCCAGTTCTTCAAGCGCAGCAAGGCCGATTGGGCAAGCTGTTTCATGCCGTCCTGCGCTCCGTTTTGCGCGTCCTTGAGCGACTCCACGCCCTGCGCCGCGATCGCGTATTCGCGCTGCGCGGACACCAGTTCGGGGCTGTAGAACTCGAACAGCGGCTGCCCTTTGCCAACCGCCTGACCGGTCGCGCTGACGTGCAGGCGTTCCACATAGCCTTCGAACTTGGGCGCGATGAGGTAGACGCGCCGCTCATCCGGCTCGATGCGTCCGGCGGCGCGCACGATCTTGTCGATCGCCTTCATGCTGGCCGCTTCCGTCCTGACGCCGAGCTTCTGGACTTTGTCGGTGCTGATGCTGATCTGGTTGGCGGATGCCGGTTCGGCATCCGCTTCGCCCTCGTAGACCGGTGTGTAAGCCATGCCCATCGGGTCCTTCTTCGGTACCGGTGACGTGTCGGGCAGGCCCATCGGATTGCGGTAATAGAGGATCTTTCGTTCCTGCTTCGCGCTGTTGCCGGCCTCGCCGGCATTGGCCCCCGCATCATGGCTGGCACCCGTGCCGCGCTTGCCCGCCCAATACCCGCCGCCCGCCGCCAGTACGGCGACGAGGACCAGGCCGATGGTGATGTTCGCGCCTTGTTTCATAATTCTTCTCCCAGGAGTCGTTCGATGGCCGCCAGGCGCGTCTGTGCTTCGGCCTGCGTCTTGATCTGGTTTTGCTTTGCCTGGCGGATCAGCCGCTGCGCGTCGAGCAAGGTGGCGAAATCCACCTTGCCGTTTTCATAGCTGGCCAGCGCCGCCTTGAATGTCAGTTCGGTCTGCGGCAACAGGCTGCTCGTGATGATGGCTTCCGTGCGCCGTGCGGCGTCGAGAGCGGACAGGTTCTCCGATAGTTCCGCGAGTACCTGGTTGGCGGTAG
>JAKFXU010000019.1 GCA_021731215.1 Rhodoferax sp. | reverse complement strand
GGTCGATGAGCTTCGAAATTCAGCTAAAGACGGCCACCGCCACCCCACCAGGTCACCCGGCTGCGCACTTAGTGCCGCCGGGTTTTTTATGTTGCTTGCCACACCACAGTCGATGCCCTTCGCCGCCGCCTTGCCTTTGCAAAGCGGCGCGGCGATCCGCGACTATTCATTGAGCTTCGAGACCTATGGCAGGCTCAATGCTAAAAAATCCAATGCGGTCTTGATCTGCCATGCCCTGAATGCCTCGCACCATGTGGCCGGCGTCTACCTGGGTCAGGATAAGTCGGAGGGCTGGTGGGACAACATGATTGGTCCGGGCAAGCCGCTCGATACCGATAAGTTTTTTGTGATCGGCGTGAACAACCTCGGCTCCTGCTTTGGCTCCACCGGTCCCATGCATGTGAATCCGGACACAGGCCGGGTCTATGGCGCGGACTTTCCCGTGGTCACGGTCGAAGACTGGGTCAACGCCCAGGCCCGGCTGCTCGATGCGCTGGGCATCCAGACGCTGGCCGCCGTGATGGGCGGCTCCCTGGGCGGCATGCAGGCGCTGTCATGGGCGCTGCAATATCCGGATCGCGTACGCCACGCCGTGGTGGTGGCGAGTGCCCCGAATCTGACAGCGGAGAACATTGCCTTCAACGAAGTGGCCCGGCGCGCCATCACGACCGACCCCGATTTTCACGACGGCCATTTCTACCAGCATGGCGTGATCCCCAAGCGCGGCTTGCGCATCGCGCGCATGATCGGCCACATCACCTACCTGAGCGACGACGTGATGAACGAGAAGTTCGGGCGCCAGTTGCGTGAATCCGTCCGCCGCGAGGGCGCAGGCGACTACCTTTTCAGCACGCAAGAGGTGGAGTTTCAGATCGAGAGCTACCTGCGCTATCAGGGTGACAAGTTTGCCGAGTACTTCGACGCCAACACCTATTTGCTGATCACGCGCGCGCTCGATTATTTCGACCCGGCCCGCACCTATGGTGGCGACCTGAGCCAGGCGCTGGCGCGCGCCAACTGCAAATTCTTGCTGGTGAGCTTTACCACCGACTGGCGTTTTTCGCCCAAACGCAGCCGCGAGATCGTGAAGGCCCTGCTCGACAACCGGTGCGACGTCAGCTACGCCGAGATTGACGCGCCGCACGGGCATGACGCCTTTTTGCTCGATGACCCCCGTTACATGGGTGTTGTTCGCTCTTATTTTGACGGCATTGCGAAGGCGGTGGCGGCATGAGTGATCAATTGACCATGCAGGCCATCGCCCGGTTGGTGCCGGAAGGATCGCGCGTGCTCGATCTGGGCTGCGGTGACGGCGCCATGCTGGCGTACCTGCAGCAAACGCGTGGCTGCAGCGGCTATGGCATCGAGATTGACGACGCCAATGTGCTGGCCTGCGTCAAACGTGGCGTCAACGTGATCCAGCTCAATCTGGACGAGGGCCTGGCCCTGTTTGACGATGCCACGTTCGACGTGGTGCTGCAAATCGACACGCTGCAACACTTGCGCAACGCCGAGATCATGTTGCGTGAAACCGTACGTGTCGGGCGCATCGGTATCGTCGCCTTCCCCAATTTTGCGCACTGGCCGAATCGGCTGAGCATCTTGAAGGGGCGCATGCCGGTGACGCGCCGCCTGCCCTACCAGTGGTACGACACGCCCAACATCCGCGTCGGCACCCACGCCGACCTGGCGCTGCTGGCACAACGCTGCGATTTGCGCGTGCTCGACAGCTTCGGCCTGCAGGATGGCCGCACCGTGCGTTTTGCGCCCAACCTGCTGGCGGGTACTTCGGTGTTCACCTTGTCGCGTTAAACAAGCAGTATTTGAACATCACCCCGGCAGGGTTGAATGAGCTATGTTATATTTCGTCTGTCGGGGTGTCAGCTCCCCGGCATCAGGCCGGCCAAGGCCTCAAGACGGTGTCCCGTCCAACCGCTGCCACCTTGATTGGACTCTTCATGGACACCACAAAACCGCCTTCTTGTGCCACTTCCCCCGCTCTGCTCGCTGCACCTGGGGTGTCATTTTTTGAAGCCTTCAAGTTCTGGCTCAAGCTCGGCTTCATCAGCTTTGGCGGTCCGGCCGGGCAAATTGCCATCATGCACCGCGAACTGGTGGAGCAAAAACGCTGGATTTCCGAGAAGCGCTTCTTGCATGCGCTGAACTACTGCATGCTGCTGCCGGGCCCGGAGGCGCAGCAACTGGCCACCTACATTGGCTGGCTGATGCACCGCACTTGGGGCGGCGTGGTGGCCGGGGTGTTGTTTGTGCTGCCCTCGCTGTTTATTCTGATTGGCCTGAGCTGGGTTTATGTCGCTTTTGGCAGCGTTCCTTGGGTCGCTGGGCTGCTGTACGGCATCAAGCCGGCGGTGGCCGCCATTGTGTTGCAGGCGGTGCATCGCATTGGCAGCAAGACGCTGAAAAACCCGCGCAAAGCTCCCCTGCTGTGGCTGGTGGCGGTGTCCAGCTTCATCGCCCTTGCGCTGCTGGATGTGCCCTTTCCGTGGGTGGTGCTGGGCGCGGCGGTGACCGGCTGGCTGGGTTCGCGATGGGCACCAGCGCAGTTTGCCGCAGGTGGCGGGCACGGCGCCACCCGGAAAGAGGATGCGCCGCACCGGCCCTGCATCATTGACGACGACACCCCCACGCCCGAGCATGCGCGTTTCCGGAAAGCCAGACTGGCCAGCGTGCTGGTGCTGGGCGCTGTGCTGTGGTTGCTGCCCATGAGCGTTCTCATGCTGTGGCAAGGCTGGGACGCGACCTTGACGCAAATGGGCTGGTTCTTCACCAAGGCCGCGCTGCTGACCTTTGGCGGCGCTTACGCCGTGCTGCCCTACGTGTACCAGGGCGCAGTGGAGCAGTTTGCGTGGGTGAGCGGGCCGCAGATGATGGACGGCCTGGCGCTGGGTGAAACCACGCCCGGCCCGCTGATCATGGTGGTGGCCTTTGTCGGCTTTCTGGGCGGCTGGGCCAAACAGGTGCTGGGGCCGGACGCGCTGTTTCTGGGGGCGGCGCTGGCCGCCACGGTGGTGACCTGGTTTACCTTTTTGCCGTCCTTTATTTTTATTCTGGCCGGTGGGCCGCTGGTGGAATCGACCCACGGCAAGCTGCATTTCACCGCGCCGCTGACCGCCATCACCGCGGCCGTGGTCGGGGTGATTGCCAGTCTGGCGCTGTTTTTCCTGATGCATATCGCCTACTTGCCAGGCGCGGGCGGCACTTTTCTCTCGCACGTCGACGTGACTGCATTGGCGCTGGCGCTGGCTGCCGCAGTTGCCTTGCTGCGCTACAAGCTGGGTGTCATGCCGGTGATTGCGCTTTGTGCGTTGGCCGGGCTGGCGCTGCGGCTGGCGGGCTGGGCCTGACTGCTCGGTGAGGCGTTTCTCGTCGCTATTGTTGTGGGAGTTGCTTCGGTTGCGCAAGCAAGGGTTGCAGTTACCATCACTCAACAAAAACCCACGCAGGGAGACCCGTCAAAATGGCCCAAGCCAAGCATCTCGAAGAATTCCTCAGCGCCGTGCGCGGCGTACACGGCACTGGCGGCGGCACCAAAGAAACTTCTTACTACACTGCCCTCAACAACCTGCTGGACGGTGTCGGCCATACGCTGAAACCCAAAGTGCGCTGCGTCATGCAGCTCAAGAATCTGGGCGCTGGCAACCCCGACGGCGGCCTGTTCACCCCTGACCAATTTGACCGCAAGACGGGTGAAACCAAAGACCTGGGCCAGCCATCACGCGGTGTCATCGAAGTCAAAGCACCGGCGGAGCCGGTGGACGACACCGCCACCACCGGGCAAATTACCAATTACTGGGCCCGCTACAAGCTGGTGCTGGTCACCAACCTGCGCGACTGGCTGCTGCTGGGTGAACGCCAAGGCCAACGCGTCACGCTGGAGCGCTTCAGCCTCGCCCCCACCGAGGCCGCTTTCTGGGCGCTGGCCGCGCACCCGACCAAGGCGCAAACCGAGCTGGGCGAGGCGTTCTCGGACTTTCTGGCCCGCGTGCTGCTGCACAACGCCCCGTTGGCCGACCCGAAAGACCTGGCCGCCTTGTTGGCCAGCTACGCTAGAGAGGCGCGCCACCGTGTCGAACACGCCAGCGACGTCGCCGCCAAACAATTGGAAGCGTTGCAGCAAAGCCTGGAATCCTCGCTGGGCGTCACCTTCAACGCCGATGAAGGCGGTCATTTCTTCCGCTCCACGTTGGTGCAAACCCTGTTTTACGGCGTGTTCTCGGCCTGGGTGCTGCGCCGCGAAAACGCCGCGCCGGGGCAAACCCTGGGCTCGTTCGACTGGAAAAGCGCCGCCCACAGCCTGAACGTGCCCATGATTGCCGCCCTGTTCGGCCAGCTCTCCCAGCCTGCCAAACTCAAGGCACTCAACCTGACTGAGGTGCTGGACTGGGCCGCCGACGCGCTCAATCGCGTGGACCAGGCCGCGTTCTTCAAAACCTTCGAGTCCACCCGCTCCATACAGTATTTTTACGAGCCCTTTCTGGCCGCGTTTGATCCCCAACTGCGCAAAAGCCTGGGTGTCTGGTACACGCCTGAAGAAATCGTGCGCTACCAGGTGGCCCGCGTTGACCAAGTGTTGCAGAGCGAACTGGGCCTGCCTGATGGGCTGGCCGACCCCAACGTCGTCGTGCTCGACCCCTGCTGCGGCACCGGCGCTTACCTGGTGGAAGTGCTGCGCGTGATTGCCGAAAAACTCAAAAGCCAGGGTGCCGATGCGCTGGCTGCACATCAGCTCAAACTGGCTGCCACCACTCGCCTGTTCGGCTTTGAGCTACTGCCCGCGCCCTACGTGGTAGCGCACTTGCAAATCGGCCTGCTGCTGCGCCAGTTGGGCGCGCCGCTGGGTGTCAACCCGGACGGCACCGATGAACGGGCTGGCATTTACCTGACCAACGCGCTCACCGGCTGGGAGCCAGCTAAAGATCCCAAAACCCAAATCCCCCTGTACCCCGAATTTGAGGACGAACGCGACGCGGCAGATCACGTCAAGCAAACGCAAAAAATCATCGTCATTTTGGGCAACCCGCCCTATGACGCTTTTGGCGGCGTGGCGCTGGGCGAAGAGCAAGACCTGGTGACGCCGTACAAAGAGGGACTGATCAAGAAATGGGGCATCAAGAAGTTCAACCTCGATGATTTGTATGTGCGCTTCTTCCGGCTGGCCGAACGGCGCATTGCCGAGAAAGGCGGGCGCGGGGTGGTGTGTTACATCAGCAATTCGTCTTACATCCACGGCGATTCGTTCGTCGTGATGCGTGAGCACCTGCTCAGCAATTTCAACCGCATTTGGATTGATAACTTGAACGGCGACAGCCGGGAAACCGGTAAAACGACGCCGGACGGTTTACCTGACCCCAGCGCGTTCTCTACGCCCTACAACCAGGAGGGTATCCGCAAGGGAACGGCGGTGGCCTTGCTTGTCAAGCAATCAGCCGCCGATCAAGTT
>JAKFXU010000172.1 GCA_021731215.1 Rhodoferax sp. | reverse complement strand
TCCATTAATGCAATGTAATTGAAATAATTAGCAAAAATTAAAATGAAGTGAAATAAAAATAGAAATTTTGATGTATTTCAATAATATATTCCATAGATATGCGCGTACCATTGACCCACTAATTTCTGGAGCAGTCTATGTGCGGCATTGTCGGTGCGGTTTCTAGCCGCAACATCGTTCCCATCCTGGTGCAGGGCCTGGCCAGGCTGGAGTACCGCGGTTATGACTCCTGCGGCGTGGCGGTTTATGCCAAGGGCTTGCAGCGCGCGCGCAGCACCTCGCGCGTGGCCGAGCTGGCCGAGCAGGTCAGCAGCAGCCGGCTCGAAGGCACGACCGGCATTGCCCACACGCGCTGGGCCACGCATGGCGCGCCCGTGGTGCACAACGCGCATCCCCATTTCAGCCATGGCAGCGGCCTGGACGCCGCCAGCCGGCCCGGCCGGGTGGCGCTGGTGCACAACGGCATTATTGAAAACCATGATGAGTTGCGCGCCCTGCTCAAGGCCAAGGGCTATGCGTTCCAGAGCCAGACCGATACCGAGGTCATCGCCCACCTGATTGACAGCCGCTACGACGGTGATCTGTTCGAGGCGGTCAAGGCGGCGATCGGGCAGTTGCAGGGGGCCTATGCGATTGCCGTGTTCTGCAAGGACGAGCCGCATCGCCTGATTGGCGCGCGCGCCGGCTCGCCCTTGATTCTGGGCATCGGCAAGGATGGCCAGGAGCATTTTCTGGCCAGCGATGCGATGGCGCTGGCCGGCGTCACCGACCAGATTGTGTACCTGGACGAAGGCGACGTGGTCGATGTCCAGCTCGGCAAATACTGGCTGGTGGACCGGGCGCACCAGCCGGTGGCGCCGGCGCAGCGTCCGGTCAAAACCGTGCTGGCGCACAGCGGCGCGGCCGAGCTGGGGCCCTATCGCCACTACATGCAAAAAGAGATTTTCGAGCAGCCGCGCGCCATTGCCGACACCCTGGAAGGGGTGGACGGCATCGTGCCCGAACTGTTTGACCAGCAAATGAAGCATGCCGCGGGCGCCAATGCGGCGCGCGTGTTCAAGGACATCGACTCGGTGCTGATTCTGGCCTGCGGCACCAGTTACTACAGTGGCTGCACCGCCAAATACTGGCTCGAGAGCATCGCCAGGATTCCGACCCAGGTCGAGGTGGCGAGCGAATACCGCTACCGCGACTCGGTCCCCAACCCGCGCACGCTGGTGGTCACCATCACGCAATCGGGCGAAACCGCTGACACGCTGGCGGCCTTGCGCCATGCCCAAAGTCTGGGCATGGCGCACACCCTGACCATTTGCAACGTGGCCAGCAGCGCCATGGTGCGCGAATGCGCTCTGGCCTACATCACCCGCGCCGGCATCGAGATTGGCGTCGCCTCCACCAAGGCCTTTACCGCGCAACTGGCCGGCCTGTTCCTGCTGACGCTGGCGCTGGCGCAGGCCAAGGGCCGGCTGAGCGCAGCCGAAGAAGCGCGCCACCTCAAGGCCATGCGCCATCTGCCCGCCGCCCTGCAGGCGGTGCTGGCGCTGGAGCCGCAGGTGATGGCCTGGGCCGACGACTTCGCCAAAATGGAGAACGCGCTCTTCCTGGGGCGCGGCCTGCACTACCCGATCGCCCTTGAAGGCGCGCTCAAACTGAAGGAGATCAGCTACATCCACGCCGAGGCCTACCCGGCCGGCGAGCTCAAGCACGGCCCGCTGGCGCTGGTGACCAGCGCCATGCCGGTGGTCACGGTGGCGCCCAACGACGCGCTGCTGGAAAAACTCAAGAGCAATATGCACGAGGTGCGGGCCCGCGGCGGCGTGCTCTACGTGCTGGCCGATGCCGATACCCGGATCGAAAGCGCGGAAGGCCTGCACGTCATCCGCATGCCCGAGCACTACGGCGAGCTGTCGCCGCTGTTGCACGTGGTGCCGCTGCAGTTGCTGGCCTACCACACCGCCTGCGCCAAGGGCACCGACGTCGACAAGCCGCGCAATCTGGCCAAGAGCGTTACGGTGGAATAGCCGGCATAAATCTTGCGAATGTTTCTGTTGCATGGCAAATGCGATCGCGTTTGAATTTGGCATACCGGTGAAACTGGAACAGCGATGGAGCTTGCCAAAATGCACTGGCGCTAATGCCGAGTGCCGCTTGGGAGAATTCAATGAGCCACACACCGGAAAAGGATTCCGGCAAAACCATTGCCTTCATCGGGGTGCCGATCAAGGCCGCCAATGAAACCCTGGGCGTGTTGTCGATCGACCGCATCATGGATAACTGTCGGCACCGCTTCGATCACGATGTCCGGATTTTGACCATGGTTGCCAATCTGGTCGGTCAGTCGGTGCGGCTGCAGCGCATGGTGGCTGCCGAGCACATGCAGTTGCTGGAGGACAAGAAACGACTGAAGAAGGAGTTGCAGGGAAGGTACAACCTCGACAACGTGATCGGGATCTCCAAGGCGATGCAGGAGGTGTTCGCGCAAGTGCATCAGTCGGCGCCGTCGCGCTCGACCATGCTGCTGCGCGGCGAGAGCGGCACCGGCAAGGAAGTGATCGCGCCCGCCATCCACTACCTGAGTCCGCGCAAGGACGGGCCCTTCAGCATGGGCTGGCGTGGGCCGGCTTTGTCGGGTTTGTCTGTTTCAGGACAAGCCCGCGTTGCTGTCGCGTTGACGGTCAAGCCGCCCGCAACATGCCTCGGCTTTCGATGAAAGCCACCACCTCGGCCAGGCCGGACTGGGTTTTCAGGTTGGTCATGACAAAGGGCTGGAGGCCGCGCGGCGTGTTGCGCATGCGGATCGTGTCGGCCTGCATCACGGCCAGATCGGCGCCCACATAGGGCGCCAAGTCGGTCTTGTTGATGACCAGCAAGTCGCTCTTGGTGATGCCGGGGCCGCCCTTGCGCGGTATTTTTTCGCCGGCGGCGACGTCGATCACGTAGATCGTCAGGTCGCTTAGTTCCGGGCTGAAGGTGGCGGCCAGGTTGTCGCCGCCGGATTCGATGAACACGATGTCGGCATCGGGGAAATCCACCAGCATGCGGTCGATCGCTTCCAGGTTGATGGAGGCGTCTTCCCGGATCGCGGTATGCGGGCAGCCGCCGGTTTCAACGCCCATGATGCGTTCGGCCGCAAGCGCGCCGCTGACGGTCAGCAAGCGCTGGTCTTCCTTGGTGTAAATGTCGTTGGTGATGGCCACCAGGTCGTACTGGTCGCGCATGGCTTTGCACAGCATTTCCAGCAAGGTGGTCTTGCCGGAGCCGACCGGGCCGCCGATGCCGACGCGCAGGGGCGGGAGTTTCTTGCTGCGGTTTTGGATGTGGTGGAGGAGGGGCATTTTTATCGTGTGGCTAGGAACGGAACAATCGGGAGTACTGGGTTTCATGCTGGGCGCTCAGAATCGCCAGCATCGGCGTGAAGGCCTGGCGTTCGCGGTCCGGGGTACTCATGGCCTGATCCACGGCAACCGGAATAGCCTCGGCCAGGCGCGACAGGATGCGGTGCCCGGCGCTCTGACCCAAGGGCACGGACTTGATGGCGGCAGACATCATGTTCTCGGCCCAGCTGAAGGCAAACGCCAGCAGGGCGTCGCGCACCCCGGCCTGGGTGGCCGACGCTGCCAGCGCAAAAGCCACCGGGTAGGTGGGCGGCAGTTGCGCGCAGGCTTCGATGTCGGACGCGCTGGCGTTGTCGTGCTGACGCAGCCATTCGAGCAGCGAGCGCCCCATCTGCACCGTTTGCTGGCGCAACTCGCTGCTTTCGCGGGTTTGCAGCACCCAGTCATTCAACTCGCGCAGCTGCGCCACATCCTGGCGGCGCCAAGCGCCCATGGCTTTGGCCAGCACGGCCAGGTCCGAGCGCGCCAGGCTCAGGTGCAGTTGGTCCAGCAGCCAGTCGGAGGCCGACGCTTCAGTCGCGGCCAGACCGCTGTCGACGGCCGCTTCCAGCCCTTCCGAGTAAGAAAAACCGCCGACCGGCAAGGCCGGCGAGGCCAGCCACATGAGCTGCAGCAGGCTGCCGCCACGGGCCGGCGCCGGCGCTTGGCGGCGCCGGCGTATGCCGGTGATGGGCTGGCGCGGGGGCGTGCCGGAGCGGCGCATCATGGTCCGTATCAGTGCTTGTCGCCGTGGCCGTGGTGGTGGCCGCAAGCTGGTCCATGGACATGCGGTGCGGCCGCAATCGGAATGTTGACCGGTTTGGGCTTGGCTGCGACTTGAGGCTGCGCATGGCTATGCCCATGATCGCCGCTCGCATGGCTGTGGCCGGCGCCCGCATAGGCGCCACCCTCGGGCTCGAACGCCTCGGTCGCCGCGCGCACCGTCAAGTGCATGGCGCGCAACAGGTCGGCCAGCACATGGTCGGGTTCGATTTTCAGGTGGTCGGGCTTGAGTTCGATCGGCACATGGCGATTGCCCAGGTGGTAGGCGGCGCGCGTCAGGTCAAACGGCGTGCCGTGCTCGGTACACGCAGTGATCACCAGCACCGGCTGCGCTGCGGCCAGCACCTTGATCAGCGAGCCGTCCTCGGCGACCAGCACGTCGCCGCCGCGCAGCACCGTGCCGCGCGGCAGAAACACGCCCAGGGTTCGGCCCTGCGAATCGGTGGCCTCGAAACGGCTTTTCTGCCGCAGGTCCCAGTCGAGTTCCACCGTGGCGGCGCGTTTGCGCAGGGCGCTCGCGAGGCCTTGGCCCTGCGCAATGAGTTTGGCTATTTGAAGCATCAGAATAGGAAGTAACGTTGTGCCATTGGCAAACTGGAAGCTGGCTCGCAGGTCAGCAATTGACCATCGGCGCGCACGGCATAGGTTTGCGCGTCAACTTCCATTTTCGGCAGATAGTGGTTGTGCACCATGTGCTGCTTGCGCACGCCGCGGATGTTTTTGACGGCGCTCAAGGTCTTGGCCAGACCGAAGCGTGCCTGGATGCCGGCGTTCAGGCCCGCCTGCGACACAA
Source organism: Rhodoferax sp. (assembly GCA_021731215.1). Taxonomy (GTDB): domain Bacteria; phylum Pseudomonadota; class Gammaproteobacteria; order Burkholderiales; family Burkholderiaceae_C; genus Rhodoferax. Next base: position 533 of record JAKFXU010000172.1, on the reverse strand, counting down.
AGGTGAGGGAACCCCTGGCGACAGCGCCGCCAAAGGCGCCGAACATGGGCCGGTAGTGCACCGGCTGGGGCGTCGGGATGCTCGCATTGGGGTCGCCCATGGCGGCCATGGCGATGAAGCCGCCTTTGACAATCAAGGCTGGTTTGACGCCAAAAAAGGCCGGTTTCCAGATCACCAGATCGGCCCACTTGCCGACCTCGATACTGCCCACCTCATGGCTGATGCCGTGCGCGATGGCCGGGTTGATGGTGTACTTGGCGACATAGCGCTTGGCGCGGAAGTTGTCGTGGCGTGCGCTGTCACCCGGGAGCCAGCCGCGCTGCCCCTTCATCTTGTGCGCGGTCTGCCAGGTGCGCAGGATCACTTCGCCGACGCGGCCCATGGCCTGGCTGTCGCTGGACATGATGCTGATGGCGCCCAGGTCGTGCAGTATGTCTTCGGCGGCGATGGTTTCCTTGCGGATGCGGCTTTCGGCAAAGGCCAGGTCTTCGGCGATGGCCGGGTCCAGGTGGTGGCACACCATCAGCATGTCC